>CAZIJO010000004.1:22019-28660 GCA_964539515.1 uncultured Bifidobacterium sp.
GGCGCGCCATTCTCAACCGTTGCGCCTTCAAGATGTTCGTGGTCTCCTCGGCGTACAAGCCCAGCCGCGAAGTGGGCAAGACCGATGAAGGGCAATTGAAAGCGGGTGAGGTTATCGCGGTGGGGCCGGACGTCACCCCCAACTACCGGATGGTGGATTGGCCGGGCATATATCACAACGGCGCGTGCGGCTTCGCCTTCGGCGATGGCCACTCGGAGATCAAGAAGTGGAAGGACCCTCGCACTTACTTGACGACCGCGGCTACCAGTGTTCCCAGCCAGGCCGGCAATAAGGACATCTGGTGGATGTCCGTCAAATCCTCGGCCTTGATCAGGGGCCCGGGCTTCAGTGCCCCATGATTGAACCGGCCTGACGCGTTCAATAATTAGTGCGGCCCTTTTGGAGTCGCTTGTTTCCACCTTGCCACGGCAGGTTGGCCTGATCAGGCTTCGGGGGTAACGACTCGTCAAAAAAACATGAAATTCACCCCGGCATTTTGCTGTCGCCTCCTGACTCTAGTCATCGCTCCAGCCCTTCTGACGTTGGCCCGGGCCGACGACTTCCAGCCCGAACCAGGATTTGTCAGCCTGTTCAACGGCCGCGATCTCACGGGCTGGGGCTACGCGACCAACAACTTTGACGGCCAATTGACCAGCAGCGACGGCCGCTACACCGCTACCAATGGATATCTCGTGGTGAATCCGCACCGGCCCGAAGCCGGCCCGCAACACCGTCAGCTGTGGACGACGCGGACCTTTCCGAAGGATTTCATCCTGAAACTGGAATTCCGCGCCTCCGTCAATGCAGACAGCGGCATCTTCATCCGCAAACCACAATTGCAATGCCGGGATTACCTGGTGGCCGGACCGTACAAGGAATTGAAGAAATACCGGCCGCAGGATTGGAATGAAATTGTGGTGACGGTCACCAACGGCATCGCGCATGGCACTTGCAACGGCGAAGTCCTCGAAGCCGCGCTCAAACTTCCGGAGACCGGCCCCATTGGCCTCGAAGCCGACCGCGGCCAGATGGAGTACCGGCGCATCCGGGTCCAAGAGTTGCCCTAGGCGGCTTACGGGTTGGCGATCAATTGCCGGGCGCGCACCAGCGCCGAGTCGAGATGCTCGCAGACGTTCTCCTCGCCGATGCGTTCCACAAACCCGTCCTTCTGCATGACGATCAACGGTTGCGTGTGGGCGCCCGCCAGCAGCAGCCAGCGTCCGCGGCGCCGCAGCTTGAGGTGGAGTTCCTCCAGCGCGTTCAGGCCCGTCGCATCCATCGCCATGACGCGCCGCATGCCGAGGATCAAGACCTCCGGTTCTTCGTGCGAGCGCTCCAGCGCATTCTCCAGTTTATCTGCCGTGCCGAAGAGGAACGCGCCCGCCAGCTGGTAAACCAGCGCGCCTTTGGGGACCGACTTGCCCACGAGCGAATCCTGCGGCGGGAGATCCATCACCGTTTCATCCACGGCCGTCATTTGGGTGGTTTCGGAGATGCGTTTGATGAACAGCACCGCGGCCATGACCATGCCCACTTCGACCGCCACGGTGATATCCGCCACCACCGTCAGGACGAAAGTGGAGCTGAACACCAGCGCGTCACTTTTGGGCCATTTACGGAGCCGGGCAAAATTGCTCCACTCGCCCATGTTCAGGGCCACCACCACCAGCACCGCGCTCAGGACGGGCAAGGGAATGAACTGCGCCACCGGTGCCGCCAGCATTATTACCGCGAGAATCGTCAGGGCATGGACCATTCCCGCCACCGGGGTGCGCGCGCCGCTGCGAACATTGGCGGCAGTGCGGGCAATGGCGCCGGTCGCCGGCAGGCCGCCAAACAGGGCACTGCCAATATTGGCCACCCCCTGCGCCATGAGTTCCTGGTTGGAATCGTGGCGATCCTCAATCATGCCATCCGCCACGACGGCGCACAGGAGTGATTCGATGGCGGCCAGCAACGCAATGGTGAACGCCGGACGGATCAGGTTTTTGATCTGGGCCAGATCAATCTCCGGCCAATGCGGCAGCGGGAGGCTTCGCGGGATCGCATCCGCACCGAAACGGCTGCCGATGGTGGCCACGTCCAGGTGAAAAATCGCCACGCCCAGCGTGCCCAATACCACCACGACAATGGACGCGGGAACGCGATGCGCCCAGGTGCCGGGCCAGGATTTGATGAACACCAGGGCCGCCACCGCCATGACCAAGGAAGGCCAGTGAATCGTGGACAGGTGCTTTACCAGGAAAACAATTTTTTCAAGGAAATCGGCCGGCACTTTTTCGACTTGCAAGCCAAGGAAATCCTTCACCTGGGTGCTGAAAATGTAAACGGCGATGCCCGCGGTGAAACCGGCGATGACCGGCAGCGGGATGTATTTGATCATCACCCCGAGCCGCGCCACGCCCATGGCAATCAGCAACGCTCCGGCCAGCAACGTGCAGATGACCAGATTATCGAGCCCGTAAGTCATGCCCACGCCCACCACGATCGGGATGAACGCCGCGGTCGGCCCGCCGATTTGCACCCGCGATCCGCCCAGGGCCGACGTCAGAAAGCCCGCGATGATGGCGGTATAAATGCCAATGGCCGGCGAGCGCTCCGACGCGATGCCCAGGGCCATGGCGAGCGACAGCGCAATGATGCCCACCGTAAGGCCCGCCGCGAGATCGGCGGCAAAGTCCGCGCGGGTGTAGTTTCGCAGGGTATCAAGGATTTTGGGGTGAAATGAAAAAGCCAGCTTCGATTGATTGGTCGCCATAGATTTTCCCGGCCCGCAAAGACTATTTCTGACGCCTTGCATACTGGACACCATGGTTGGAAACTCAATTGAATTCTGAAATCGCGTTGAACCCGCCCGCTCCTCTGGCATAATCACCTCCGATGAAATACCGCCGGTTCGGCCGCACCGATCTGCAAATGCCCGTCCTCTCCTGCGGCGGGATGCGCTACCAACACAAGTGGCAGGACGTTGAGCCCAAGGAAATCCCGCCCGCCAACCAGGCTAATCTCGAGGCGTGCATCCACCGCGCCCTGGAACTCGGCATCAACCACATCGAAACCGCGCGCGGTTACGGCACCTCCGAAATGCAACTCGGCTGGGTGCTGCCCCAGCTGCCGCGCGACAAGATGATTGTGCAGACGAAGGTCGCCCCCATGGCCACGGCCCGGGAGTTTCGGGAGACCTTCGCGACTTCGATGAAGTATCTCCAACTGGATCACGTGGATTTGCTTTCGCTCCACGGCGTCAACAACCGGCAGTTGCTCGATTGGTCGCTCCAAAAGGGCGGTTGTCTGGAGGCCGCGCGCCAGCTTCAGCGCGAAGGGCGCTGCCGCTTCGTCGGTTTCTCGACGCACGCGACGCCGGACCTCATTCACGAAGCCATCGCCCAGGGGGATTTTGATTACGTGAACCTGCACTGGTATTTCGTCAACGACCTGAACTGGTCGTGCGTCGAAGCCGCCGCCGCCCGGGACATGGGCGTGTTCATCATCAGCCCGAACGACAAGGGCGGAAAACTTTACGAGCCGCCCGCCAAGCTGGTGCAGCTCTGCGCGCCGCTTTCGCCGATGCAATTCAACGATCTCTACTGTCTCGCGCGACCGCAGGTTCACACCCTCAGTTGCGGGGTCGCCAAGCCGGCGGATTTCGACGAACACATCGCCGCGCTGAAATTGATCGGGGATTCGTCCGGCAAATCGGGTGAATCGCGAACGAGACCTTCATCCAGCCCTTCAGCCACCCTCGCCCCATCCGATGGGGCGAGGGCCGGGGTGAGGGGTAGTTTCGCAGACCCGGACTTGACTGAATCTTGCGCGAAGATCGCAGCGCTGATTGCTCCAATTGAAAAACGGTTGCGCGAGGAAATGCACCGCACCCTCGGGGCAGACTGGTGCGCCCGCTGGTTCGAGGGATTGCCGCAATATGTGGACGTGCCCGGCGAGATTAACGTGACGGAAATCTTGCGGCTGTGGACGTATGCCAAATCCCTCGATCTCGTCGCCTGGGGCAAGATGCGTTACAACCTGCTCGGCCAGGCGGAGCATTGGTTTCCCGGCCAGAACGCCGCGCGCGTTGGCGAGCTTCAACTCACGGCGACGCTGGCCGCCAGTCCATTCGCCGAAAAAATCCCCGCCATCCTCGAAGAATCCCACCGGCTGCTGTACGAAGCCCCGGTCAAGCGCCAGAGTCAAAGCTGAACCGGATTCGCGGGACCGACGCTTTAAGGAATCGGTGCTTCACAACTGGCCGGGCTTGGGGGCTTCGCCAATCCGGGCCGGCGAATTTAGTCAATTCTCCGGACTGGACGGTTTGCGCTCCTACGGTTCTTACTCGTGAAGGAAAGACCGACAAGGGCGGCGCCGAGCAATAACAGTCCACCCGCCGCAGGCTCGGGGATGGATATGGAAAGGTACAAGTTATCCAGCGACCAGCCGTAAGTGGGAATCTCCACCCGTGTCAGACCTGTAAACTCTGGGCCGAATTGGAACGTTTGAAAGTCAGCCAAAGGGCCTGTGCCATCAATGATGCCGTCTGTGGTGAAATTGGTCGTCACCACGGTGCCATCCTGCCGATAACCGACAAAGGGAACAGTCACTGCATCAGGGACCACCGTGCTGTACTCCGCCAAATCCACGGACACCAGATTGAAAACAGAAGCGTCCAAGAAGCTGAACACAAGTGAGTCACCAAGCGAGCCTTGCAAATACGCGGTTCCGTTTTCTGGACTGTTGACGCGCCCTCCTCCGTTACGGATGAATCCATTCCCCGGCCCTACTATTCCAAGTGGCCGGAACCACATACCAGACTCGAAGTACTGCTGAACAAAAGCACCTGTACCTGGCGGCTGGAATGGATAGCCATCAAATGTAATGTGCAGAGTGCCCTGGCCGAGGCATTGCGCCATGGCCCAAAAGAAACCGGCCGCACCGAGCCACGCGCGGCATAAATTGATCAGTCCGGAGCATCGATACAAGTCCGCGCTCCGCTTGGATGATTGATTCATTTTTTCCGCTCGCGTTTTGCCGGCGGCTCGGCACATGCCTCAACGTCCTCATGTGCAATTCTCGAGCAATCCAATTATTAACCTCCTCTGGCATCCCGGCAACGCATCCGTTGCCAAATTGTCGTTGTTATTTGCTGTCCGCGATGCAGTCGGAGATCTTCGCCATCCTCGAAGAGTCCCACCGGCTGTTGTTCGAAGCCCAGGTCAAGCGCCAGAGGCAAAGCTGAGGACTTCGCGAAGTTGTCACGATCGCCGGAGACGACAGGTGAAATCACAGCCATAGTGCTGCTCTTCGCAAAAATTTTAACGCCGAGGGCGCTGAGGTTTGCGCAGAGAAACGCGGAAGCGGACTTGCTTTGCGGCCTTGGCGAGGACCTTTGCGGCCTCTGCGTTTAATCAGGCTGCATGCCTGTTTTAGTTGCCGTCCACAATGCGGCCGGGCTCTCGCACCCCTGAGCCGGTGCGCTTGGTAAGCGAGTCACCCAGTTCCGCGCGGGCCTGTTCGGCCAAGGCTTCGAGGCGTTTCACCCTGTCCGGGTTTTGCCCGGCCACATCGGTGGCTTCGCCGATATCCCTGTCCAGGTCGTAAAGCTCGGACTGCTCCAGTTTGCGTTGCTGGTAAGGGGCGGGCGTGCCGTCGCGGCCCCCGGGCTGACCGGCCAGCGTGCGGTACGTGTGCGGCAGTTGCAGCTTCCAATTGCCGCTCATCACTGCCTGAAGCTGGTTGTTCTCATAATAAAGGTAGTAGGCATCGTGCGGGTTTTTGGCCCCGGGAGCGCCGGACAGCAGTGGCCAGATGTCGAGCCCGTCAATCTTGTGCGGCGGCAACTCCGCGCCCACCAGCTTGGCGACCGTGGGCAGGATATCAATCGTCATGGCTGGCTCCTGGCAGACGCTTCCCTTGGGAATTTTCCCGGGCCAGCGCGCGATGAACGGCACGCGCACGCCGCCGTCCCAGCAAGTGCCCTTGCCTTCACGTAACGGGAACGCCGACCCGGCATGGTTGCCGTAGGAAAGCCACGGACCGTTGTCGGAGGTGAAAATCACCAGGGTATTTTTCTCAAGCCGATGTTTCTTCAACGCGCCCAGGATCTGGCCGACCGACCAGTCAATCTCCATGATCACGTCGCCGAACAGTCCGGCCTTGGACTTGCCCTTGAATTTGCTGCTCACATAAAGCGGCACATGCGGCATGTTGTGCGGCACGTACAGGAAGAAGGGCCGGCTTTTGTTCTGCGCGATGAAATCCACCGCGTGTTCCGTGTACCAAGTGGTCAGTTGGGCTTGCTCGGTACCGGTGACAGTGGCAATGACGGTTTGCTCGTTTTCAATCAGCCGCAGCTCGGGATAGCCGGGCCGGCGTTTGTGCTCAGCGAGGGCTTTGTTCGCCTGGTCCGGATGCCACGGCCACATGTCGTTCGAGTACGGCAGGCCGAAGTAGTGGTCGAAGCCGTGCCGCGTGGGCAGAAACTGCGGGAGATCGCCGAGATGCCACTTGCCGTAAATGGCCGTGGTGTAGCCCCGCGATTTCACGAGCTCGGCAATCGTCACCTCATTGCTGCTGATGCCCACCTTGGAGTTCGGCCCCAACGCGCCCATGATGCCAATGCGGCTCGGATAACAGCCCGTCATCAACGC
>CAZIJO010000004.1:28670-28988 GCA_964539515.1 uncultured Bifidobacterium sp.
TCGTAGAAACGGGTAAACCGGACGCCCTCCCGGGCAAGCCGGTCAATGTTCGGGGTCTTATAGCCTTTGGCCCCGAAACAACCGACGTCCGCATAGCCGAGGTCGTCGCAAAAGATGATGACGACGTTGGGAGTCGTCGAACGGTCCGGCGCCGCCCCCACGCCCAGGGCAGCAAGCAACAGTAGAAAGATGGTGAGCAGTTTCATGTTTGGTTTTGGTGGCATTGGTTGCGTGCAGTTTTCCTATTTCTGGTTGAACTCGGTGGCATACCGGAACAGCTCCACAAAGTGCCCGTCCTTCTTATCCTGTTCCTTGCGA
>CAZIJO010000004.1:28998-85572 GCA_964539515.1 uncultured Bifidobacterium sp.
TCAACTTTGCCAGTTCGTTGGGATCCCAATCCGGACGGTATTTGGTAATGGCTGGTTCAAACTGGCTGACTTGTTTCGTGATGGCCTCAACTTTCAAATCCATCGTGGCGTCGATGTTCACCTGGTAATTGGCATCATTGGTCGTGGTGTAGAAAAAGAAAAAATTCGTCACCATGTAGGGCTGCAATTTGTCCACGAGCAGGTGTTCGGGGTAGTAAAGGTGAAACTCGGCCGCACGCACGGCGTCCATGGTATTGAACGCCGCCATGCGATGATCCGTCTTGTGCCAGCGTTCATACCATTCACCGGGGTCCACGGATAAAATCGCGTCCGGCCGGTATTGCCGGATGATCTTGGTAACCTGGCCGCACAACAATTTTGGCGGGACGTACTCAAGCTCGCCGTCATCGTGGCCGAGCCAGATGAGATTTTCCTTGGGAATCCCCAGCACGGCGCACGAAGCCTCCTCCTCGGCCTTGCGGATGCGCGCCAGCCGTTCGGAAGTCATGTCCTGATCGTAACTCCCCTTGTTGTCGTTGGTGTAAATGACCACGACCACCCGATTCCGATTCTTGGCCAGCAGCGCCATCGTGCCGCCGACCGCAAACGTGTCGTCGTCGGGGTGCGGCGTAAATATCAGCACCGTCTTGTTGGTGTAATTCTCCAGGCGCTCGGCGGGCCCGGCCGGAGAAATTGATGCCATCAGTAGAGTCGCGAGAATCAGGAGTCCAGTTTTCATTAGGCGTTCATTATTCGAAACGGGTCGGAACGGGTTGATTCAAGCATCCGGTCGCGCGCAACGCCAGATTTTATGGACGGACTGGGTACTTCACTGGGTTGCGAGGGATGGGGGTGGATAGGCTGTAAGCTCGGAACACAGTAAGTTGAACGTGCGCCCTCATCCCGACCTTCTCCCCCGGGGAGAAGGAGAATCGCTCGCCGCTTCGCCGGAAAACCTGCGACTGGGTTGGCCGAGTAGCCATTGAGTAATCTGAAGACGGACCATAGCTGCTCCCTCTCCTGGGGGAGAGGGCCAGGGTGAGGGCGGTCGCTCCACCTACTTCTGGAGCGAGAGAAAAACCGGAGTCGCTTGGAAAGGTTGACTGCTTCCCTCGAATGATCTGCCCCGATTCAGAATGTAAAGCACCGTCATTTTGAATCCTGCTGCGCCGGGACACTGCCGAATTGTTCGATGAATAATTTCCTGAACGCATTTTCCCGGGGAACGACGGCATCCTCGTTTTCCAAACGGGGCAAGGTGGCAGACCACCATTGGCTGTACGCGTCGTCGAGTTGTTTCACCACGTCGGGATGGGCGGCTGCGACATCGTTGGCTTCACCGGGATCGGCCTTCACGTCGAACAACTCCCACTGCTGCCGGCCGTCCTTCGTGTCACAGACGAGTTGCCACCGGCGGTTGCGGATGCTGCAGTGCAGGTATTTTGATTCCCCTGCCCGGCCGCGTTCCCAACGCCCGATATGCGCCACCAGCGTGCGGTCCGGCCACGCGGCTCGCGGGTTCTTGAGCAACGGCACCAGACTGCGGCCCTCGACCTGTTGCCGGACATCACCCGAAAGTTTCACGCCGGCAATTTCCGCCAGGGTGGGCAGCACATCGATGTGCGCCGCTAGCGCGTCGATGTCGCCCGGGGCCAGCATTCCCGGCCAGCGCCAGAACGAAGCCGCCCGCGTGCCCCCAAGCCACGGCGTGTTCTTGCTGCCCCGCATGCCGGCGTTGAAAACCGGCACGCCCACCGTCCCTCCGTTGTCGTTCATGAAAATGATGAGCGTGTCGCGTTCGAGTCCCCAGTTTTGCAACTTTGCAAGCAGGCGGCCCACGTTGTCGTCAATGTTGGCGATCATGCCGAAAAACTTCGCCGTGTTCGTCGGCACTTTACCGGCATAGAGTTTCGCGTATTCATCCGGCACCACCAACGGCGCATGCGGGGCGTTGGGGGTGATGTAAGCAAAGAAGGGCTTCCCCGCCGCCCGCTGCGCTTCGATCCATTTCAGCGCCTGACCGAAAAACACATCCGTGCAGTAGCCCTGGGTCCGCTCGAATTTCCCGTTGTGCAGGATGGCGGGATCAAAATATTTGTTGCCCGGCGCATCGCCGCAACTCCCGGCATAGGATTGTCCGATCCCGCCGGCGCCGTGAATGAACATCTCATCGAAGCCCCGCTTGTCCGGCCAGCGGTCGGGTTCATCGCCCAGATGCCACTTGCCAAAGATGCCGGTCGTGTAACCCCCGGACTTGAGCACCTGGGCCAGGGTTGTTGCCTTAAGACTCATGCGTTCGCGTTCGTGGATCGTGTGCGTGACGCCGGACCTGAATTCATGCCTGCCGGTCATGAGCGCACAACGGGTGGGCGCACAGGTCGGACTGACGTGGAAATCCGTGAAGCGCCGGCCTTCGTTGTGCAACCGGTCGAGATTCGGGGTCTTGAGAATCGGATTCCCGTGGCAGGAGAAATCGCCGTAACCCTGATCGTCGGTGAGGATAATGATGATGTTGGGTCGCGCGGGAAAGCTGGCGGCGGGGGTCGATCCAGGGAAAACAACCACCCAAAGCCCGATCAGGAGCAGGCGTATCAACTCGGCCATGCGCGGCCCAAACCTCAACGCGCAATCTGGGCCCAAGCTGCGCCGTCCCAACCGGGAAACATTCTGATACTCCTCACGTCGGATCATACCGGATTGAAATCGGCTGCCGCGCAGTTTCATTTCGGTTTCGCAGTGGCGGCGGGCTTCGCCATTTCTGGCGACCAAGCCGCCGGGGCAGGATTGGCAACGGTTAGCGGACAGTCATCGCCCCAATCGCGCTGCGCTGCCGCCAGACGGTCCATCAGACTGGCGACTTTCGCCGCGTGGGCAGGCTGTTGGGCGAGGTCATTCAATTCGTGCGGATCGTTTGCCAGGTCGAACAGTTGCGTGCGGTTTATTTGGGGATAGCGAATCAACTTCCAGCGTTCGTCGCGCAGGCTGCGCTGCACGTTTTTGTAGGCGTTAAACATGATGTCCCGGCTCGTGAATGGCTGCCCGGCCAGTAACGGCGCCAGGCTCCGGCCTTCCACCGCCGGCGGTACCGGGACACGGGCCAGTTCGCAGATCGTCGGGAACAGGTCAAAGAGATAAACGAACGCATCGCTGCTCCCCGGGCGGATGCCGGGCCCGGCAACGACCAGCGGCACGTGCATCCCGCCGAATTCGTAGAGGTTTTGTTTGCCCATCAAACCGTGATCGCCGAGCGAAAGCCCATTGTCCCCGGCGACGATGACGATCGTGTTATCGAGTTGGCCGCGTTCCTGGAGACAATCAAGGATGCGGCCGAAATGGTGGTCGAGACAGGTGACGCTGGCGTAGTAATCCGCCAGATGCCGGCGGATCACTTCCGGCGTGCGCGGCCAGGGGGCCAGTTTCTCGTCCCGCACCGCCATTTCGCCGTTGTCGAAGGGATGCAGCGGGAGAAATGACGACGGCAGCGGTAGCTTGGCCGGGTCGTACTTGTCCATGAACTCCTTTGGAGCCACTCGCGGGTCATGCGGCACGGGCGGGGCGAGATAAATGAAGAACGGCCGTTCGGTTTTGCGTTCCCGGAGATACTTGACCACCCCGTCGCCATAGGCCTGGCTGGAATTGGCGCGCTCCGCTGAAGTCGGGTCATCGCGGTAGATGTTAGTTTCGTAGTTCTCCATGGACGGCAGGCATTCGTTACCCCGCTTGCCCATGTGGAAAGTCTCGTAACCCGCAGCGCGCAGGACTCGCGGGAGCAATGCCCAGTCCTGGTCTTCGGTTTTCCCCTTCATCGCCACCGTAAATTCATCGTAACCCTTGCGCAAATTCACCGTCGGCAGGCGAAACAACGAACGGCCCGTCTGGATCATGCTCCGGCTGGGGAGACAGACTGCGCCTTCCATCGCCCCCATGGTGTACGCGTGGCGGAACGACATGCCGCGCGCGACCAAGCGGTCCAGCGCTGGTGTCTTGAGGTGCGGATTACCCCAAGCCGCGATGCCATCCGCCCGGTGATCGTCGCTCAACAGGAACAGGATGTTCGGCCTGGGACCATTGTCATCGGCGGCCCAGCCGTTGACCAGACTGCAAGCGAGCAACGATGCGAACCACCAGCCTTTGCGCATTAAATCCATGTGTTGATGAACACAGGGTACCAACCGGACCAGCCGTTGCAATCCCGGAGCCCGTGAGTCTTTGCCATCTGCCAATGCGCGGAAGCGTAAGTTACAGTGGGAACGGCAATGAGGGCCTTCGTCTGTCTGCAATCGTGGGGCTCTGTGCAGCGTGGGCTGATGCCAGCGCGTTTCAGGAATGACAACCAGGCAGAGAGTTTCCGATTCCGTGCGCAGCCCGGTCATCCATGCGTTGTCCCACCTCAGGCACAAGCGGTTGGGAAGCAAGGGAATAGCATGAACCTGGCAGTTGACCGCAAACGCTCCGTCGCCGGCTTTCCCAGCAGGGAAATCGCAATCCCGAACCACGATCTGGTCGAGTTTCAAGTTGAAAAGGCGGACATTTTGGGTGAGCATCACCGGCGTGAGCACATCTGGACGCTATGCACACTTTGACGCGCTCCGATCTGGACTGTTCTCGCTGGGCCTTTTTCTGCACGCGGCCTGGCTGTGCAAGCATTTGAATGGCAGTTACAAGATCGTCTTCGATGTCATTCATAGCTTCCGGATGGAGGTCTTTTTCTGGATTGCGGGTTTTCTCGCCGCGAGAAGTCTGGCCACGCGCGGCGCCAAAGATTTTCTTGTTTCGCGGGTGCAGAGGTTGGGCATTCCTTTGGCATTCTGCTTCCTGCTGTTCTCCTTTATCGACCAGATGGTGGGCCAACGAGGTTGGAACGATATAATTCACTCCTCGGCCGTGGCGGGCGAGCCCATCATGGAGTTAACAGGCCACCTTTGGTTCTTGCGGGCCTTGTTATGTCTCACAATCACCCTCGCGATCCTGCACCACTATCGTTGGTCACGCCACGGCATTGATGGCTTCATCCACACTCGCATTTCTCCCGTGTTCCTCATTTGTTTGGTAACCTTGGCGAATTATGTCGCTCCCCGAATCATGCGAACCATACCACATGGCACTTGGTCCTGGCCGCACCTTTCGGGAGACCTTGAGAATGTCTTTCGTTACGGCGTCTGGTTCGGCACCGGTTATTGCCTGTACCTCAGGCAGGAAATACTGGACGTTCTTAGCGAATGGCGGTTATTCAACCTGGCAAATCTGTTGGTTTTTCCACTGGCCTTTCGCTGGTTGGAGGACTCACCGGTCGGACATTTCGCCGTCAGGATTTGGCAGGGAGTCTGGTTGATCAGCGTGTGCGTTCTGCTAATTGGGTGGTCGAAACGCTTGTTTCGAAATGACACCCCTCGCCTTCGTATGTTTGCGGGTGCGGGTTACACAATCTACCTCCTTCATTGGCCGCTCATGGCCCTGATCTTTGAATATGCCACCCCAATGTCGTGGCCGCCGATGGCTATTTTCGTCTGGCTGGTTTGCACGGCCGGATCGATTTCGTACGCAGCCCATCGATACGTTGTGCTGAAATCTCCATTGGCAGCATGCATCCTGAATGGCGCCCCCTTTGGCACGCGGGTCCGCCCGGCCACCTCCGCCTTGGGTGGCGTAACCCCTGCACACTGAGGTTTTGCGGTCCTGTCAAACCGCATCCGTGCGCCGGCCCCGGCAACGCGACTGCTGACCGGTGGCTGATTTGGTCGATCTCGGCTCACCAAACAACCCCGGTGATAGGGCGAGAGTCTGACCGCGCACTTGCAGCGCTTTCGTTGGTGTTCAAGCCGAAACGAGCGCACAGCGTCCCCTTTCCTGCAATGGTGTGATAGCTACTCGCAACGAGCCAGGCTGCCTTCAGATTCTCGTCCGCTACACAAATAGGTCGGGAAGCAACTGGCTGCCGGGTGTCACGGCGTACGGGCCAAAATCCGTGACCCCTTCCGCCGTCAGCACCTCTTCATCGATGAAAAAATTGCCGGTGCATTGACGACTGGGACGCATGAGGATGGCGTGGGCCGCATCGGCCATGATTTCCGGTTTGCGACTGCGGCGCATGACTTCTTCGCCACCCAGCAGATTCATGACAGCGGCGGTGGCAATGACCGTGCGCGGCCACAGCGCGTTGACCGCCACGCCCGATTCGCGAAACTCCTCCGCCATGCCCAGAACACACAAGCTCATGCCGTATTTGGCCATGGTGTATGCCCCATGGGGCGCGAACCAGCGCGGTGACAGATTCAGCGGCGGCGAAATGTTCAGGATGTGGGGGTTCGCCGATTTCAACAGGTGCGGCAGACAAGCCTGGGAACAGGCAAACGTTCCCCGCGCATTCACCTGGTGCATCAGGTCAAACCGTTTCATCGGCGTCCCCAAGGTGCCGGTCAAGCTGATCGCACTGGCGTTGTTCACCAGAATATCAATCCCCCCAAACTTCGCGACCGCCTGGGCGACCGCCTGCTGGATTTGATCTTCGAAGCGGATATCCACCGGGCAGGCGAGCGCCTGGCCGCCGGCCGCCTGCATCTCCTCCGCCGCCGTGTAGATCGTTCCGGCCAGTTTGGGATGCGGTTCCGTGGTCTTTGCCGCAATGACGACATTGGCCCCATCGCGGGCCGCGCGCAGACCGATGGCTTTTCCGATGCCGCGTGTGGCGCCGGTAATGAAGAGCGTCTTTCCTTTCAAGGTGGTCATGGTGTTTTCATCCCGTAGCCGTGTCGGCGCCGGAAAATAATTACTTCGCCAACGGTTAGCAAGACAGCGGCTGTGACCGGCACTAACGCGATGAACGCATTGGCGAGAAAGCGGGAGCGGGCTCTTCGGCCGCCTTTCAACCGGACCCTAATCCTTTCCAGACCACAAACGCCCCCCGACAGCGCCAGAAGACTGGCGCACTCCAGGACCTGGCGGTCTTCCCTGCGATCCTGGTGAGCGCGTAGCGTCTTGGAGTCCGGCAGCCCTCTGCCACTCTTGGCGGAGAAGCGCCTCGTGCTGGCCGCACCCATTAAAGGCATCCATCAGCAGTTTGTTCTCCCCTCAGATAACTGCGGTGGCTTACTCTTCGAATGATGCCTGACCCGGTGCGCGCTCAAATCAACGCCGTGGACTTCCCGCAAGCTTGCCGGTGCTTCTGGCGACGTTTGCTGCTCGGCGCGGTGGGTTTGTCCTGTTCGCTCTTTCTTTCCGTGCCCGAATCGACGGCCGCCGTCGCCGGGGAAATCACCACCGGCAAACCAAATTGGGCGGCATTTATGGAACCTGACTTCCCCTTCTTCGCTTCGGTGCTCGATGCGCGGGAGTCCCGTGGCGGGTTGCTGACCAACAATCTGACCCCGCGCGGTTTGATTTTGAATCTCGGCAACAACTTGTGGGCTTGTTTCGACCTCGATCTGCTGCGGATGGCGACCATCTGGGAAGGGCCGGGCATCACGCCGGCTGGCATGGCGCCGGGTTCTTATGATCCGAGCCGTTACGGAGTCAAAGCGCCGGAGGGGCAGGAAAACCTGCCGCGGATGATCGGGACGCCGTGGATTGCCAACGGCATTTACCCCGGCTGGCAGGCCGGCGAACTGCCGGTCTTGACGGATCCGCGCGAGCCCGGCCCCGACCCGCAGGAAATTGGGCGTGGCCCGTTACCCGGGGCCATGGGCCGTTTCAAAGCGCTACGCCTGACCCAACGAGGGTTGCAGTTGGACTACGAGGTCAACAGCGCATCGGTGAACGAATGGGTGGAAGCGAACGTGACGAATGGCCAGCGTCAGGTGCAACGACGCTTTCGGCTGGAGGCTGTTCGTATGCCGCTTTGGCTGATGCTCGGTCAGCCGGCAACTAACGCAGTGGGGCGACTGCAGTTCCACCTGCTTGCCAATCCAAGCAGTGCGGGCTTGGTCGAGCACCGCGAGGCACCCGATGGCGTGGTGCGGGTGCGGGTCGCACCCACCACCAAACCGATTGAGTTCAAAATTGTCATGGCCATGACCATGGCAACATCAACTCGACCCGATCCGGTGGCTGTGGTTGATTCGCCCCCCGGCCGGCGTTGGACGCAAACGATCACCAACCACGGGCACTTGCCTGCGGCGAACAGCGCGTATGTCGTGGATGACATTCCCTTGCCGCTGGCCAATCCGTGGCGGCGCAACGTGCGACTGGCGGACATCGCTTTTTTCCGGGATGGCCGCGCGGCGGTCGTCACTTTTGACGGCGATGTTTGGATGATCACCGGCCTGACGGGTGAACTCGCGATGGTGCGCTGGCAACGCTTTGCCGCGGGCTTGCACGAACCGTTGAGCCTGTGCGTACGAAACGACGAACTGTTTGTTTTCGACCGGAATGGCATCTGGCGCCTGCGGGACACCGATGGCAATGGCGAAGCCGATGCTCATGAGCTGTTCAGCAATGCCTTCACTCAGACGGCGGAAACGCGTGAGTTTGCCAATTCGATGAAACTGGCGCCGGATGGATCGTTCATCATCGCCAAGGGCGGGCAGCAAGGCACCACGCTTGGCAAACACAACGGCTCGGTGCTTCGCGTCTCGCCCGATGGCAAATCGGTCACCGCGCTCGGTCATGGCCTGCGGCAACCGTTTCTTGGCGTGCATCCACAAACCGGGATGGTGACCGCCAGCGATCAACAGGGGCATTACGTACCGGCGACGCCGCTGCATATCATTCGTGACAATCAGTATTACGGCTTCCTGACCGGGTTGCAGCCCAAGGAACAATACCCGGCGCCGATTGCGGAGCCGCTGACGTGGATTCCGCATCCGGTCAATGCTTCGGGAGCCAGTCAGGTTTGGCTTCATCAGGCCCGCATGGGGTCACTTAACGACGGGCTGATTCATCTGGGCTACAACCGCCCGGAAATCTTCCTCGTTCGATTCAATGCCCGCACCCCCACGCTGCAAGCCGCCGTCGTCAGTCTTTCGTCGGAGCTTGAGTTTTCCCCACTAAACGGCGCGGTGAATCCGGTGGACGGCCAGCTTTACGTGACGGGCTTTCAGATTTGGGGCTCCACCGCCAAACGGATCAGCGGCCTCGCCCGTCTCCGTTGGGCTGGTGCGCCGTGCACCCTGCCGCGGGAGGTGGCGGCAATGGACAAAGGTATCTTGCTGCGTTTTGATGTTGCGCTGGACGCACGAATAGCAACGAACGCGGCGAACTTTTCGGTTGAGCGCTGGAACTACCGCCGCACGGCGAGCTACGGGTCACCGCATTTCAGATTGGACAACACGCCCGGCCAGGAATGGATGACGCCCAGCAGTGCGTATTTGTCGCGCGATGGCCGGAGCGTGTTCATCGGTATACCCGACATGAAGCCCGTGATGCAGATGCGCCTGGGCTGGGCGCTGGGGTCGCGCAAAGGAACTGCTTTTGAGGCGAACGCCTACTTCACTGCGCACGAGCTGCCGCGGTTTGACGTTGTGGCGGAGGGTTTTGAACCGGTGACGATTGATTTGACACCGCGCACCCGCCCGCCGGCCGCCACTCCGGTGACCGTCGAGGAAGGACGAAGACTGGCGGGATTGATGGGCTGCGCGGCGTGTCACGCCACGGAAACCGCCAGCGAAGGCAAGGTGGGGCCGACATGGCGGGGATTGTTTGGCGCCCAACGGAATTTCAAGAATGGTGAGCCCGCGGTGGCCGATGATGCCTATCTTCGCCAATCCATCCTCGAACCGGCGGCCAAAGTGGTTTCTGGTTTCGAGAATAAAGACACAGGGATGCCCAGCTATGCCGGGGTGCTGACGGACGCCCAGATGGAAGCGCTGATTCTGTACATCAAAACGCTCCAGTGATCAAAAAGCCTCGCCACTGGTCAACGCACGGCCATCGCAACGCGGGCTTTATGGATTGTGGTGATTGGGTGCGGCGGTAACACCGCTATTTGGATGCTGAAGGTGCTCATAAGGCGGCATGGCGTATCGCTTCCCGCCGCATGCCACTCCCCTGCCCCGTTCGTTCCGCCCGCCCACCGCAAGTCCCCTCTGTATTTTCGGAGTCACCCAGCAAGGGCCACCGATGCGATTTTACGATCCAAAGGCAGTCGTTCTTTGCTGGGTGAGCGCTTGAGAAACCCTGGTGCCGATCCCAATCAAAAAGTCTGTAACGTTTCACCTGGCTTGACCTATAACAGTGCAACATGAATTCGCTGTCCATGGACGACTGCCAGACCGACGACACGCAACTCGTTGCGGCCGTCCAGGCTGGCGACGCGCACGCCTTCGACCCCCTGGTCGAGCGGCACTTGGATGCGATTCACGCCTTTGTGGCGCTCAAGCTGCCGGTGCCGCATCTCGTGGATGAAATCACCCATGACACGTTCGTCTTCGCCTTTCGCGGCATTGCCGGATTCACCGCCGGGACCAGTTTTCGCGCCTGGCTGCGGGCCATAGCCGCGAACAAAGTTCGCGCCGAGATCGAACGTTACTGCCGGGAGGAAAGCAATCGGCTCGCCTATGCCGAACGCCGCGCCCTCGATGAAGCGCTGACGGAAGTCAACCCCTCGGACTCCCGTGAACTGGAGGCATTGCAGGACTGCCTGAAATCGATACCGGACCACCTGCGCAACGTTTTGCACCTGCGTTATCACGAGGAGAATTCTTCGGAGGAAATCGCCGGACAACTGGAGCGCAGCCTGGCCTGGGTGCGCACCACCCTTTGCCGCATCCGCCAGCAGCTGCGGGATTGCATCGAGCGGAAGTTGAAGACCCAGCCCTCATGATCCACCCGGACCAACTTGCGTCGTTGCTTGACGACGCCCTCGACGCCGGATCGCGCGCCGCGCTGGAGACGGAGCTGGAAAACGACGCGCCATCGCTGCGGTTCGTGATCGAGCAACGGAGAATGGATCGCGCGCTTCGCTCGCTGCTCGGCAACCCGGCGCAACGGCAGCGGCTCAAGGAATCCATTCGGGCGGCGGTGGCCGGGTCATCCACCCAGGAACTCCGGGCGCAGGTGCTCGCCGACACCTCGGGCCACCCGGTTCAACCGCGCGGGGCGGCCTCGATGACGCCCGGTTGGTGGTCTCGCCTCCGCACCCAGCTTGGCGATTTCCTTCAGCCATTCCCATCACGCGGGCTCGCCTGGTCTGCCGGGGTTGCGGTCGTGCTGTTGCTCGCGGTTGGGCTGTTTTTCCACATCCGGCCCGCCCCGATGGCCAGCGTGGTGATCGGCCAGTTTGCGGTGGTCGTCGGGCAGCCGACCATACAGCGCAGCGGGAAGCCCTCAACTCTCAACGCTCAACCCTCAACTACAATCTACTTAGGCGACCGTATCGAGACGGGCGATGCCGACAAGGCCGAACTTGTGTTCCATGACGGCACCACATTGCGCCTGGATTTCAATACGACATTGGAAATCCCAAATCCCAAATCCCAAATCCCAAATCCGATTTCGCCGCTGCTGCGCCCATCGGAAATCGACCTCCTGCGCGGCCAGGTGTGGACCAAAGTTCAAAAGTCAACCAACGCAGCGCAATACGCTATCCGTACGGCGGCCGCGACGGCGGTAGCACGCGGCACCGAGTTTGGGGTGAAGATTCAGAGAGCGGCGTCCACCAACTCTTCAGCCCCCACCACGGTGCTCACGGTCAAGGAGGGCGCGGTTGACTTCTCCAACGCCCTCGGCTCCGTGCAGGCCACCGCCATGACAGAATCCATTGCGACACCCGATAGCGCGCCGAGCCAGCCGATTCTTCTCAAAACGATCAAGCAGTTCGACGTGGCTCCTTACAAGCGAGTAAACGTTGAAGCACAGGCGTCCGTTTTCGACTTGGACGATTTCATGTTCCGGATGGTGTATCCCCAAGGCTGGGCTGGAATCGATGTTCGCTCGATTCCGGACGAAAAGGACGCGGCCGTTCGCCAACTGCGAATCGTGCGGGTCTGGCCGGGGTCGCCCGCCGAGCAAGCCGGGCTCGCGGTCGGTGGCGTTATCAGCCAGGTAAATGGTCAGCCGGTGACGAAACTCCAGGAAATCCTTCGCCCCATATTCCAACGGCAAGGAGCGTCCGTAACTTTGAGCCTTTCACGAAACGGGCTCAGCGAGACCGCTTCGCTGGTAACGACCAATCATCCTTACGCCGTTCCGGTCAGTGAGATGGCGCCCGATTTGGCCAGCGACCTCGTTACCGCCACGTGGCCTTTGATTGAGGCGGGCTGCCAGGAGGTTATCAGCCGCAATCAATGGCGTGAACTGGAACAACAGTTTCGGAACCTGCTCGAACGCTATCCGAACGCGGCGGCGATCCACAACAATCTCGGCGTATGGTATGAAATGAACCAGGAAGTTGGCCAGGCCATCCAGCAGCTTCAGCAGGCCATTGCTGGCGAGCCCAACAACCCACTTTACCACTACAATCTGAGCCGGGTGTTGGCGAGCCTCGGCAACTTCGAGCGCTGCGCCGAAGAGGCGGCAGCAGTTGTCAAACTCGTTCCGGACTGGGTTCCGGGCATTGTCCAGATTGCGGAGGCGTATGCCTTCCTCGACTTCCCCGATGACGCACTTGCTGCCTTGGAACGCGGGTTGGAGGCGAATCCATCCAGTGCGATTCTCTGGGGTACCAAGGCGTTCGTCCTTCTTGGCAATCAGAAGCCGGATGAAGCACTGGCGGCCGCGCTGAAGGCGGCTGAATTGGAGCCTTCGAATGCGAGGACGTTCATGACCTTGGGTCAAATTTACTGGGTGCGTGGACAGCCGCAAGAACGCGAGGCTGCTTCGCGCAAGGCGATCGAACTCGATCCCGGATTTGCCGAAGCATACAACAGCATGGCGGTGGCCATAATAGCCCGGCTGGGCAATCGTCTGCCGGAAGATCCAACCGATGGGCTGCCGGAGGATTTCGCCATCGAGCGGTGGCGGGATCGCCCGGCAGAGGAACTCGCGATCATCGCCGAGGCGGAGCGCATGGGACGTAAGGCCATTGAACTAAATCCGCATCTCGTCACCGCCCATGTGAATCTCGGCAACATCCTCCTTCTGCGCGGAGCGGTCGTTGAAGCCGAGAAGGTTCTACGGAAGGCTATCGAGTTGGATCCAAACGGACAGGCAGCGAACGCATATAATTCACTGGCTTACCGGTTTGCCGGGTGGGGCATCCGCCTGGACGAAGCCCTACAGTTTGCGCAGCACGCTGTCCAACTGGCCCCGGAGGGCTGGGCATTTGATACCCTCGCCATAGTACATTTCCGGTGCGGCGAGTGGGACCAAGCCGAGGCGGCTTGGAAAAAGTGCATTGAGCTCGCCGGCCCACAGGGCGACCCGGGAGCCTGGTATCATCTGGGGAAGCTCCATGAGCGCAACAATACACCCGACGCTGCGATAACGGCCTACCAGGAGGCCCTTCGCTTGCGTCCCGATTACCCGGAAGCATCGCGGGCTTTGGAGAAGCTCCGACAATAATCCTCGCACAGACGCAACCAAATGAGAGGCGACATCAGAACGACCCCATCATGCTGCACCGAACGATCGGGAGCACTTCGGCATCGGCCGCTGGGCTCACGGCCATCGCGGCGGACTCTACGAGGCGGAGCGGACATTGAAGAGAACTACGGGACTGGCCCGTGAGAATCCACCCGCACCGAAGATTCGCGAACATCTGAAGAAACTCGGCGAGAAGAAAGGAACTCCGGCGAAATGACAATCCTCGAAAACAATTCGCGCCTTGAAAACCAGGACCGACGGAAGGCAGGGTTCGGCACTCGGTGCGCACCGCCTGCTGCGTTTGACAGAACGCCGGGCAGAGGGCTGCCCGCCCGACAAAGCGCCGTTGGTTCCCAGTGCCGATGCGCGGTTGAAAAGACGTGGAGGCTGCCGATGTATCCTGTCGCCAAGTCTTGCCAGACTGAAAACCGGCGGCACGAAACTGGAACAATCGAATAAAAACCAAACAACAAAACGATCTATGAACACATCTAAACTATCGCCATTCAAACCCGCGGCAGCGGGCCTGGCCGCTTTGGTTGCCGCATCCATTGTCGCTCAAGGCCAGATCGTTCAGGAGATTCTCGACCTCGGCCCCGGCACGTCGGCATCCGATGCTTGTGTCAACCCCTTCCCGAACGACCCGTGGCCGGCGGGGTTGTTTGTCGCCGCCTACACCCCTGCACTGGGCTACGGAGTTCTGTCCGCGGACCTCACTCAGAACCCGTCCGCGTTTGGTGGGATCGTGGATGCGTCCGCGATGCGAAACGTAAAGCTGGTCAGCACGACCGGCGCTCTTTTCGAGGTCGGAGAATCCATGCCAGATGGCAACACCGCCTGGCACGTGCGGCGCAGCTCGGACCAAGGAACCACGTGGCAGTCGCTTGGCCCTGATTGGAGATTGGCCGCGGGCAAGAGCGCCAGCGCAAGAGGCGTTACGGTGGATGCATCCGGCCGGGTTTACACCTGCGGTAGAGCAGCCGACTCGAAGGGAAATTTCCACCCAATCGTGCGTCGCAGCTTGGACAACGGTGCAACCTGGACCACCGTCCTGGATGCCAGTCGAGGTGCGAACTTCGACACGGTTGCGGATATCGAGTTCGTACCGGCTATAGGGACCAAGCTCGGAGGAGTCTTTGCGGTCGGTCGGGTCGGGAACAACTGGACCGTTTGGCGCAGCCGAGACGGGGGCGACACTTGGTCGGTGGTGCATTCCTGGGTTCCGTCAAAGGGAATCGCGGAAGCCACGGCCATCGCTAGTGATAACAAAGGTAGTATCTACGTCGGCGGCATGGGCAACCGGGTCAACTACCCGCGCAACTGGTACGTCTGGGTGAGTGTGGACAACGGGGCCACATGGCAGGACCTCGGATGCCCCCTCTTATCAGGCACAGATTGTATCCTCGAAGATTTGGAGATCGATGAAACAGGCAGCCAACTATGGGCCGTCGGTTCACAAGGACAGTTCAACTGGCGGATGCAGCGATGGAATGTCGCCGGCTGGACCGCACCGCTTTACCCGTACGCCGGCTCGTGGTCGCGCGCACGCGGCGTTGCGGTGGATGGCGCTACAGGGGTCTTTTACGCCACGGGTTCCGTCAACGATGCCGCCGGTCAATCGCATGGGACCGTGCTCGAAATTGCGAATTGAAACCAGCCTTTTTGAAAGTTCAACCGAAAACACCTCATTTATGAGTCAGACGCGTTGCACCCGCGCTCCGTTGAGTTGCCAACTGGCCGCGATCGTTGTTCTGCTGGCCTTCTGCGCTGTAAGCAGGGCCGAGAATCCTTACGTGCTTTGGGCGAGCAGCAAGCCCGGAATGGGAGGCCGGGCCGCGCTGGGAGCTTCCGGTGAACTCACCATTCTCACCGATCCGTGGGCAGGCACGGCCGCCGCGCTGGTCCGTTTCGACTCGCAAGGCCACCCCATCCGCACGAACAAACTGGAGGGCGTCGTCCCTTACCAGGTGTCGTTCACTTTCGATAGTGCTGATAATCTTTACCTGACTGGGAGAATCGAAACGAACGGCCTTTTCAACGTCACTCAAGTGAACGGATTCTTCGTGGCTAAATTCGGACCCACGAACCAGTTGCTCTGGGTGCGTAGTCAGGACCTGAACGATACACCGAACCATGACACGCGAGGCGATGCCATAGCCGTTGATGGTCAAGGAAACGTGATTGTCGGCGGTTACGCCGACGGCCCCGTAAGTTTTGAAAATCAAAGCTTCGCTGCCGGGCAAGGCCCAGTCGTCCTGAAATTTGATCGCGACGGACAGCTCCTTTGGGCGAAACGGGTCGAATGTACGTTTTCGGGTCCGTGGCCAGGCGGCGGGGTGGGCGACGTATTCGTGGATTCCTCCGGTTACGTTGTCTTCAACGGGTTCTTACGTGAGGGAACAGCGGATTTTTGGGGAACGAATCTGTTCCCAGGTTCAAGCGGGCATTCCTTCGGCGGCGACTTTTTTATTGCGCGGCTCAACCCTAGTGGCGATCTCCAATGGGCTGGGCTTGGATACGGAGGCCCTTTGGCGGGGGACAACTCGGGCGACATTTACGCCGCGTGGACTTGGGGCGTAGATGGCCTCTCCGGGCTTGCGAAGTTCAACCCCGCTGGCAATTTGCTTTGGTCCGTGTCCTTCACCAACGCATACGTCAATGGCCTTGACCTTGATGCGAATGGCGATCCGGTATTCGGAGGAGAGCTTGACGGCACAGCTACCTTCGGCGGAACCACCCTGAGGACCAAGACCGCTGGGTGGACTGACTTTTTCGTGGCCAAAGCGGATGGTCAAGGCAACATCCAATGGGCCATCTCGGGTGGCGGCTCATACAACGATCCGGGCGGAGGCATTGTCTGCGATGCAACGGGGAACATCTACTTGATAGGAGGCGTTTACGAAAGTGTGGCTACTTTCGGAGGCTGGTCAATCGTTCCCGTCCTCCAAGGAGGTGTGCTCTGGACGAGTTTTGTCGCGAAAATCGCGCAAAAGCCGCCATTGCAACTGGTGCGCTCGGCTCAGAACGTCACACTCTCCTGGCCGGTCGGCGCAACGAACTACCTCCTTGAAGCCACGACCTCGCTCCCGGCGGTTTCTTGGACCATGGTCACGAACACCCCCACCGTCACCGCGACGAACCGCAGCGTGAAACTGCCGCTTACCGGCCCCGCCCAATTCTTCCGCCTGCGCCAGCCGTGAGCCGAGCTGGAGAACGCCAACGGCGTTCCAGCTTCCAGCCCAAGGTTGTCCCGAACATTTTCGGGGCTACCCTGGGTCAACGGGCACCAGAATTCTTCAACCCTGACAGGGTTGAACCGCCGGTCCCCAAGGCCAGGCCGATGCAACCCCCTCAGGGTTGCTGGGTCTTTTGTTGATCGCCACCCAGGGTAGCTCGTAGACGCAAGCAACCCTGGGCTACAAGCCGAAACGCCGTTGGCGTTCAGTTCCCAGGACACAGCGTTCACCCTGCGGGACCGAACCGCCGCCCAATTCTTCCGCCTCCGCCAGCCTTGATGCGGTAACGCCGGTTTTCCAACCGGGGATTTTGATCTGCTGATCACGCCGACAGGAATGGCGGGGCAACGTGACGCGCGTGCTCCTGGCGACGGCGAAACGCCTTGGCCATTCGGAAGCGGGACAGGTCTCGCTCCCCGAAGGTACTGTTCTTCCGGCAGCGGGGCGGTGGATGCAGTACCATTTGATGCACACCAAGCTCTGAAACAAGCGAAGGGAAACCGGAGATCGGCTTATCCGCACTGGCATTTTGAGCGGGTTCGAGTTTAGTCTGGGCGCATGTTCAAATTTGTGATTGTGGTTGCCTGCGGATTGTTCCTGGTCAATCCCCGCACAACCGCGGCGGATTCTTCGGCGCCGGCCAGCGCCTCGACGGCTTCGTTGCGGATCGCCACCTTCGATGTGGATGCCACCCCGCCCATCGGCTCGCTGCTGGCCTATGATCCCGTCACCAACCGCTGGGATCTCGGGCTGCGGGCGCGCGGCATCGTTTTGCTGGGCGCAGGCGAACCCATTGTCCTTTGTGCCGTGGACTGGATTGGCATCGCCAATGGCGGACATGACGCGTTTCGGGAAGGACTCGCGCGGGCAGCGGGCACCTCCCCCCAACGGGTGGCGGTTCACAGTCTGCATCAACACGACGCGCCCGATTGCGATTTCTCCGCCGAACAACTCCTCAAGGATGCGAGTCTTGATCCCCGGCAATATGACAGCCGTTTTCAACGGCAGATAATTGCGGATTTGGAAACCGCCATCCGCGAAGCCTTGCCCCGCGCGCAACCGGTCACGCACCTTGGCTTGGGCACCGCCAAGGTCGAGAAAGTCGCCTCCAACCGGCGCATCCTGGGACCGGACGGCAAGGTCCGGGACACACGCTGGACGGCCACCAAGGATCCGAAGGTTCGCGCCGAGCCGGAAGGGGTCATTGATCCCGATGTCTCGTTGGTGAGCTTCTGGAATGGCGACCGGCCGTTGGCGGTGCTGAGTTACTACGCCACCCATCCGCAGAGTTATTATCGCACCGGAATTCCGAATCCAGACTTTCCCGGAATCGCGCGCTTCTTTCGGCAACTGGCGGTGCCGGAAGCCCTGCATGTGCATTTTGATGGCGCGGGTGGCAACATTGGCGCCGGGAAATACAACGACGGTTCGCCCACGAACCGCGTCGTGCTGGCGGAACGGATGGCCGACGGGATGCGGCGCGCTTGGGAGAACACCCGACGGCAACCCATCGCGGCTCGCGATGTGACCTGGAGCGTGGCGCCCGTGGCGTTGCCACCGGCAAAGCATCTCTCGCGGGAAAAGCTGGAAGCCCAGTTGGCAGCCCGGGATCCCAAGTTCGTGGCCGAGGGCAACGCCGCGCGGCTGGCCTGGTTGCGGCGTTGCCAGGCGGGTCACAAGATTGAGATCAGCTGCCTGACTCTGGGCCCGGCGCGAATTCTTCATCTGCCGGGTGAAAGCTTTGTGGAATATCAACTGGCCGCGAAGGCATTGCGGCCGGAATCGTTCGTGGCTGTCGCGGCGTATGGCGATTACGCGCCGTGGTACATCGGGACGGCCATTGCGTACGAACAGGGCGGCTACGAGACCAGTCCGTCCGCCTCCAATGTGGCCCCGGAAGTCGAGGGAGTGCTGATGACCGCCATGCGGAAGCTGCTGCAGTCCGCACCTTGAAGGCGTGTCAGCCGGCGGCCCGGGTGAAATCTTTCTTTGGCGTCCCGCCCTTCCTTTGTTAGATTTAAGCCATGGCAGCCGTGCTGGAAAAACAGGCCAAACGTTGGACTTACGAGGAATACTACTGCCTCGACGACGACCAGCGCCATGAAATCATTGACGGTAACCTGCTTATGGCACCCTCCCCGGACATGTGGCATCAAAGTTGGCTTGGCGATCTCTACACGGTGATACGCAATCAGGTTCAGCGACACAAGCTCGGCAAGGTGTTTGTTGCGCCGTTTGATGTCGTCTTGGATTCCGAAAACACCGTCCAGCCCGATTTGATTTTCGTGGCCACTGCCAACCTCGGCATTATCCAACCGCGCGCCATTTTCGGCACGCCCGACTTGCTGATCGAACTCATCTCCCCCTCCAGCGTGCGCCGCGACCGTTACGACAAGAAGGACCTCTACGCCCGATTCGGGGTGAAGGAATACTGGATTGGTGATCCGGCGAACAAGTCCCTCGAAATCCTCACGCTCAAGGATGGCCGTTACGAACTGCATTGTGCCGCGGAGATCAAAGGCAAACTCACCTCGCTGGTGTTGGCGGGACTGGAGTTTGATTTGACGGAGATTCAATAGTCGTCGCCGCGAGATCCTTGGGGCCGCCGATTTGCGGAGCGGCGAACCCACCGTGTTGCCGCCCGCGACGCATCTCTCACGAGAAAAGTTGGATGTCCGAAAGGCGGGTAGCCGCGCCCTACTGTTCTCCATCAACCCTCAGTCCCTCGTGATTTCCAAATGCACCTGTTCAACTTGCTCCGTATATCCGGTTGAATGCGTCCACGGAACAACCTCCGTGGTAACAACCAAACCTTCGGAGTGTTCGGACATTTTTGGTTTGAATCTTCGGGCACGCTGCGGATCAAACCACAAAACCGACGGCTCCGGCTTGCCAACTGAAACCTCGTAAATGTTCGCTCCAGGCTCTGGGGTCTTAATGATGAAAAACGTGCCGTGTCGAGTGACGCCTGCAACCTTGGACGGCAACGTGAACAGCGGCGGGAGAATCCACGTTGGATGGCAGTGGGTAAAACCTGCGAATTTATGGGAGAATTGGCCATCCGGATCAGTCAAAACCGCCACACGCTCCACTTGATGAGCGCCCGCAACGTCATCCAAAAACCTGACGGTCTTCGCATCCAGTTTGTCAAAGTGACCCTGAAGCAAAACGATTTCAGCATTCGGAAGCCCACGCCCCTGGGCATCGACTAGCCTCCCATCCACGAATTGCCCGCCGACGGCATGAAGTCCTCCGGGCAAAACGCATCCATTCTGGGTTACCACCAGAAACATCAAAACCCAAACCATCGTCGCGATCAGTTTTGGCTGGGGCGTGGGGGTTTTTTGTTAATGCTTGGGTCCGGTGTCTCAGCTGACAACTCGGATACCGCCCATGGCGGTTATCCGCCTTCACTTCTCTCTTGTCGAGAATAATTCCCCGCGAATCTGTCAAAGCGATGAACACAACAAAGGCGAGCTTCGGAGAGATTCTCCCTGGTAGCGGCGGGCGTCCCGCCTGCCGTAAAGCCGGTGCGTCCCGCCCGGCGGACATGGCCACCTGCGAAGCCGGCGCGATTGGGGTTTTGTGAGACTGCAAAAATTCGCAGATCTTTTCCGGGCGGCAGGATGCCGCCCTTTACGTCAGGCAAGATGCCCGACGCTACGCATTAAGCACCATCCGGTAAACGCCGCCGCCAGTTTGCGGTTAGATTTTGCCAATATCCGGTGAGACGGTCATGGCGGCGGCGTTAACGTGGCGGCAAGTAGTCCAAACACCATGAATACGCCTGCCGTTCCCTCCTGGGGCGCGCAACTCACGCGCCGGACCTTCCTTCACCAAACCACCCGCGCCGCCGCCGGCATCGCCCTCGCCGCGCCGTTCGTTTCGCGCGGCCGCGTCCTCGGCGCCAATGACCGCATTGGCGTCGGCTTCATTGGCGTGGGCGGGCGCGGACAAAGCCACGTCAACACCGTCAAAAAGCTCGGCGAATCAGGGGGGGAGCTGGTCCAGATCGTCGCGGTCTGTGATGCCTATGGTTATCGCCTGAATGAAGTCGCGAAAGCGACCGGCGCCAAGGCTTACCGAAAACATCAGGAACTGCTGGCGGACGCCAATGTGGACGTGGTGTGTGTCGCCACGCCGGATCGGTTGCACGTGCCGCAGGCCATTGATGCGATTCGCGCCGGGAAGGACGTCTATTGCGAGAAGCCGATGGGGCATTGGAGTCAATTCGACGTGAGCCGGCAGTTTTGTGATGAAGCGCAAAAGCTGAAGCGCGTGGTGCAGGTTGGCAACCAGGGCAATTCCAGTCCGGCCTGGGGCAAGGTGCGCGATCTGGTGCAACAAGGCGCGGTGGGCCGCATCCAACACGTGCAGGCCGGCTATTTTCGTTACGGCGATTGGGGCGAGCGGATGCCCATCCCCGACCGGGAGGCGAAGCCCGGTCCGGATCTCGACTGGGATGCGTTCCTCGGCGACGCGCCCAAGGTGCCGTTCACCGTGGAACGATTCTTCAGCTGGCGGCGCTACCTGGATTACGCGGGCGGCCCCAGCACGGATTTGTTCCCGCACGTTTTCACCCCCTTCGTCAGCGCGCTCGGCCTGAACTACCCTTCCCTCGCCGTCGCTTCCGGCGGCGTCTTCAAATTCACGACCTACGACCGCGAAGTGCCGGACACGTTCAGCATGTGCGTGGATTATCCGGAAAAGGCGACCGTGAATCTGGTGTGCACGCTGAGCAACGACTACGTCACGGAGCCGGCCATCCGGGGCGATGAAGGCACGTTGACCTTGCAGAACGCCGGCGGCTGGGAAGGCGGGTTCGACAGCATCACGGTCATTCCGCACAAGGGCGAACGGCGGGTGGTGCCCGGGCTCAAGACCGAGGCCACACCGTTGCACTGGAAGAATTTTCTGTCCTGCGTTCGCACCCGTCAAAAACCCGTGAGCGATGTCGAATTCGGCCTCAAGGTGCAGGCCGCGCTGAGCATGTCGATGGTGGCGTTCCTCAACCGGAAAGTGGCCACGTTCGATCCGGCGAAACGTGAGATTGTGATCTGACGCATGAAAAAGCCCCTCCTTCGTTGTTTTGATTGGAAGAAAGACCGGTGCAGGGGAAACGACTCCCTCTCCCCCGCCGCGGGGGAGAGGGCCGGGGTGAGGGGGCCGCGTGCGTGGCGCGAGATTGTGGGGATGACTGCAAGGGAGCCAACCCCTCACCCCGACCCTCTCCCCACCCGATGGGGAGAGGGAATCCGTCCGTGCACTTTCAAAAACGCCAATGCCGACCAGAAAAAGCAGAGAGTCAAAACTTTACTTGCCTTGTCTGCATTGACGCCCCTTTTCGCAGGTGCTTGTGCGGCGCAAACACCGCTGCGCCTGGAAGCGGGAGTGGCGACGAATGCGTGGGTCGTGACGCACAACGGCCAGGCCTTGCTGCGGTATGTTTTCAATCCGCGCCAGAACAAACCGTACGTCGCCGAGTTCAGTGCGCCCGGGGGACGCAACATCCTGCGCGATGCCCCGTCCGACCATTTGCACCATCACGGATTGATGTATGCCATCAAGGTCAATGGGCTGAATTTCTGGGAGGAAGTCTCCGGCAACGGCGTCGAGCGGGTGGTGGAAACAACCGCCTCCGTGTCCGGGGGCACGGCCACGTTGCGGCAGACAATTCACTGGGTTGCCCCACAGGATGCTTTTCTCGCGGACACCACGCCAGCCGCGTTGCTCGTCGAGCGGCGAACGCTCAGCCTGGCCGTGGATTCCGCCACGCGCGAAGCGGCACTCGAATGGAAGGCGGATTTTGAAGTCGGCAAGAAAACGAATGAGGTTGCCCTGACCGGCGCGACCTATCACGGACTGGGCATGCGGTACCTGCAAGAGCTCGATGCGCTCGCCAATCACAGCTATGCCGGGCGCAAGCCCGACCTCGTCAACCGCCAGGAAGTGTCACCGGCCAAGTGGGCGGCGGTTTCGTTTGCGGCGGCGGACCAACCCGCCACGATCGCTCTGATACCGCACCCGGCCAATGCCCGCGGCGACGGCCAGTTTTTCGCGATGCGCACGCCGTTCGCCTATCTCGCGGCCACGCAGGGATTGGACAAGGAGCCGCTGGTTTACCACAGCGGTGACAAGTTCACGCTGCGCTACCTGTTGGTGCTTTATCCCGAAGTGAAAGCCACCGAAGCCCTTGAAGCCCGCGCGCGGCGCTGGCGTGAATCATCCCCTTGAAAACTCCCAACCACCAACCCTCAACCCTGCATCGCCATGGCTAAAATCAAAATCGGTATCAACCTCGAGTTCGTCCGGCACGAGGACAAGTGCTTCGAGTGGGGCGTCGCAAAAGCGGCGGAACTCGGCTACGAATACGTCGAGCCCATGGTCCATCTTGGCCGCGAACTGCTGAGTGAAGCGGGCTATTTCCACAGCGTTTCCATGCTGGACGATCCGCTGCGCATCAAACGGGCATGCGCGAAAGCGGGCGTCAAGTTGTCCGGGCTTTCGGGCCATACCCCCATCACCAAGCCCGAGATTGGCGTCGAGTACCTGAAGCAGGCCATCCGCTTTGCCGCGGAGTGCGGCGCGCCGGTGGTGAACACCGACGAAGGCCCCAAACAGCCGTGGACGACTGCCGCCGAGGACCACGTACTGATGCGTTACACGCTGATGGAGGCCGCGAAAGTCGCCGAACCTCGCGGGATCGCCATCGGCATCGAGTGTCACCAGCAATACAGCAAGACGCCCGCCGGCCTCGACCGCATCTACAAGCTCGTCAAAAATCCGGCCATCGGGATCAACTTCGACACCGGCAACAGTTATCTCGCCGGCGAGAATCCCTACCGGTGGCTCGAACGAGTCGTCGGTCGCCTGGTGCATTTGCATGCCAAGGACATTTCCATCCAGCAGTCGTCCTCCGAGCGCGGGAAGGTCACCGGCACCCCCGTTGGCTGCGCGTGTGGCGATGGGGTGATTGATTGGGCACGCGTGATCAAGCTGTGCCGGAAGGCGAAACGCGACATCGTGCTCTCGGTCGAATGCGGCACGGTCGATCAGGCGGGACGGTCGATTGCCCATCTGAAAAGGCTGCTCTAGGCCCGCCTCGGCGCCGAAACCATTGAAAGGATTATTATGAACACGTCTCTCCCCAACAACGAATCTGGTTCCACTCCCGGCCGCCAACCCACCCGGCGTGAGTTTCTCGTCACCGGGAGCAAAGCGGTCGCGGCGTCCGCGCTGGCGGGCATGACCCTGCCGCACGTCCATGCCGCGGAGGATAACACGCTGCGACTCGCGTTGGTGGGTTGCGGCGGTCGTGGCACGGGCGCGGCCGCCAACGCGTTCGAAGCCACCGGCGGCCCAGTCAAGCTTGTAGCGATGGCCGATGTGTTTGAACAAAAGCTGACCATGGCTGCCAATACGCTCGGCGAGAAGTTTCCCGCACAGGTGGACGTTCCTCCGGATCGACGCTTTCTCGGGTTCGATGCCTACCGCAAGGCCATGGATTGCCTGCGCCCGGGCGATGTGGTTTTGCTGACCACGCACGCCGGTTTCCGCGCGACGCATCTCGCGTACGCCGTTGATAAAGGGCTGAACGTGTTCATGGAAAAATCCTTCGCCCCGGATCCGGGCGGCATTCAGCGCATCCTCCAGCTGGGGGAGGCCGCCGAGAAGAAGAATCTCAAGGTTGCCACCGGCTTGATGTGCCGCCATTCCTCGGCCCGCCACGCCTTGATCCAAAAGATCCGCGACGGCGCGATGGGTGAGATTCAACTCATCCGGGCCTATCGGATGGATCAGGGCTACAACCTCGGCCCGTGGAAAGGTGGCTGGAGCGAGCTGCTGTGGCAGATCAGCCGCCCCTATTACTTCATGTGGGCGTCCTCCGGGATCTTTATCGAGCTGATGATTCACCAGATTGACGAGTGCTGCTGGATCAAGGACAGCTGGCCGGTGAGCGCGCACGGTCTGGGCGGCCGGGTGCCAAACAGCACCGATTGCAGCGAGAACCTCGATACCTACGCCATTGAATACACGTTTGCCGATGGCACCAAGGCCATGGTGGACGGACGTTACATTCCAAAAACCCAGGATGATTTTTCCACCTACGTGCATGGCACCAAATGCGCCGCGCAGTTTTCCGGCAACATCCATGCCCCCACCGTGCGCATGTATAAGGATCAACGTATCGAAAACGAAACCATCGCCTGGCGGCCGGAGCGGGAGCTGGTGAGTCCGTACGTCGCGGAGTGGAGCGAATTGCTGCAGGCCATCCGCCAGGACCGGCCGCACAACGAAATCAAACGCTCGGCCTACTCAAATCTCGCGGCCATCATGGGGCGGGCCGCCGTGCACTCCGGCGTCACCATCACCTGGCAGGAGGCCATGGCGTCCAAGTTCCAGTTCTGTTCCAACGTGGATTTCTCGGCGGACAGTCCGGCCCCGGTCCGCGCCGACGCGAAGGGTCGTTACGTGGCCCCGATACCCGGCGTGTGGTCGGAGGTTTGAAACGGTGGCGCTGCGTTCCGCCGCCTTGCCAACCATGCCTTCCCCCCCATGAATGCCCCGCCCCCGGCAGATGCCTCGCCGCGTGGCATTTCCCCGGCGGATCGGCGCGCGCTGTTCTGGGCATGCTTCACCGCCATCGCCGCCACCGCGGCGGTGTTTGCCGTGCGGGGTCAGGTGATCGGCGACTGGGCGCGCGAATTCGGCCTGACCGAAACCCAGAAGGGTGAGATTCTGGGCGTTGGCTTGTGGCCCTTTGCCGCGGCCATTGTTGGCGTCAGCATGGTCGCGGATCGTATCGGCTACGGGAAATGCCTGTTCTTCGCCTTCGTATGCCACGTGGCTTCCACCATCATGCTGATTTTTGCTCAGGGATACTGGTGGCTTTACGCCGGCACGTTCCTGGTCTCGATCGGCAATGGCGCCGCCCAGGCCATTGCCGACCCGGTCGTGGCGTCAATGTATCGCCACAACAAGACCACCTGGCTGAACATCCTGCACGCAAGCTGGCCGGCCGGGATGGTCCTCGGGGGCATGGCCGGCATCGCCCTGGGCGCGGGCGGCGGTCTGGACTGGCGCTGGCGCATCGGCATGCTGCTCATCCCGATCCTGCTTTACGGCGTCCTGATGCTGGGTCACCACTTCCCGGTGCATGAGCGCATCGCGGCGGGCGTGTCCGACCGTGAGATGTTTCGGGAGACCGGCGCGATCGGGCTGTTCCTGGTGCTGGTCTTTCTGTTTGGCGAATTTGGCCGGTTGCTCGGACAGCCGTGGTACGTCGGCGCGGCGGCCTCCCTGGTGTGCGCGGGACTATTCGGCTTCTACACCCGTTCGCTGGGCCAGCCGATCTTTCTCGTTCTGCTCGTGCTCATGATTCCGCTGGCGACGACCGAATTGGGTACCGACAGCTGGATTACTTCGCTGATGGAAGGGCCGATGAAAGCCATGGCCCTGAACGCCGGTTGGGTTCTGGTCTATACCTCGCTCATCATGATGATCCTTCGTTTCTGCGCCGCGCCGGTGGTGAAACTGCTCACGCCGTTGGGGGTGCTGATCGCGAGTTGCCTGCTGGCAACGGCCGGCCTGGTGGCGCTCAGCCGGGCGACGGGGCTGGCGATCCTCGCGGCCGCGACGCTTTACGGGGTGGGCAAGACTTACCTCTGGCCCACGATGCTGGGCGTCGTGGCCGAGCGTTTTCCCAAGGGGGGCGCGTTGTCGCTCAATGCCACAAGCGCCGTGGGGATGATGAGTGTGGGCGTGGTCGGCACTGTGTTTCTCGGGCTGATCCAGGATCGCTCGCTCACAACCCGGTTGCAGGTCGAACAGCCCGCCCTCTACCAGCAGGTGGTGGCGGCAAAGACCAGCGTGCTGGGCGACTATCAGGCGGTGGACCCAAATCGCGTGAAACAGCTGAATGAAAAAGAACAGACGACGATCCACGAGTTGACCGGGGCCGCCAGCCAGGGCGCGCTGGCGGTTACCGCGATTTTCCCCGCGGCCATGTTGCTGGGTTACGTGGCACTGCTGCTGATCTTTCGCACGCACGGTGGCTACAGCGCCATCGCCTTGGTCGAGCCAAATCAAAATGCCAATCCCAGCCCTTGATTACCCTTTGAATCCAGCGCCACCCAAAATGAACCCTCCCCGGTATCTGCTTCCACTGGTCCTCTTGCTGGCGGTCGGCCTGGCCGGCTGCGCAACGAAATCTCCTCCGCGCGACGGTTTCACGGTGCTCGTATTCTCCAAGACCCTGATGTATCGGCACGCCTCGATCACCAACGGCATCGCTGCCATCAGGAAACTTGGAATGGAAAACGGCTTTTTTGTCGAAGCAACGGAGGACGCGCGGTGGTTCACGACCACCAATCTGGCGCGATACAGGGCGGTCATCTTCCTGAGCACCTCGGGCGACATTTTGAACGATGAACAACAGAGCGCCTTCCAGGATTTCATCGAGCGGGGGGGCGGGTTGGTGGGCATCCACGCGGCCGTGGCGGGCGACGTGGCGACCGAGGGTGGCTGGCCGTGGTATGGCCAGGCACTGTGCGCCCGTTTTACGAATCACTCCGCCATTGTGCCGGCGGCCATTGACGTCGAGGACGCACGAAATCCCTCGACCGCTGCCCTGCCCCGCCGGTGGGTACGAACGGACGAGTGGTATAACTTCATCAAGAGTCCGCGCGGCGACGTGCGCGTGCTCGCCTCCCTGGACGAATGCACTTACAAAGGCGGCACGATGGGTGGTGATCATCCGGTGGTGTGGGCCCAACAGATCGTCAAGGGGCGCATGTGGTACACCGCCCTCGGTCACACGGAGGCCAGCTTTACGGAACCATTGTTCCTCCGGCACTTGCTGGGCGGAATCCGCGTGGCGGCGGGTGCGAAGCCTGCAAGTTTTGAACCCAATCTGAAACCTCGTTGAGGGAAACCGTGCAACCGTATCAACAAACCGGAAGAGTTCACACCGCGCAGGAAACGCAGACCGCTAGTAGCCGCCGACGTGCGGAGGCGGATGGAGTTTGTGTTGCCGTGAAACCGCTCCCTTACGTCGACGGCTCCGAAGTTGGTCACCTTCCCGTCTCGACCCACATGTTGCGCATCGCTCTTGCCCTGATCATTTTGCTCTCTCCCATGCTCCTCCTCCGCGCCGGTGCTGCCTCGGCACGCTTCGAGGGAGAACATTACCGTGGCGTGGGTGACACCGAGTATCTCCAGTTGCTGGAAACCGCCCGGCGCATGTTCGAGCCGGATCCGCGGCTGCAAAACCTCGCCATGCTTTACATGCCGTCGTGGAACGGGCTGGTCGAAGGGCCGACTTGGGACGCATGGTGGATTCAAAACAGCTATGGCACAACGTACTCCATCCTGCCCCTCCTGCGCGAGCCGTTTGTCACCTTCCTCCAAAACTCGCAGGACCTTTGGTTCGATCAGATGGGCGATGGCCAGCGGGTGGGTGGCGCGCCGCCCTTTGATTGGGTGGCCCCCGACGGTTGCTTGTGTGACGCGGCGCGGCCCGGCTGGATTGTTTACAAACAGGGGGATGGCCGGACCAAGATTCACGACTGGGGCATGGAATTCACCGCGGCCGGTCTCGTCTTGCAAAGTGAATTGCTGCTCATCAGCCGCGACGCTCAGGCCATCGCTCGCTATCTGCCGAAGCTGGAGCGATGCGCCGCCTTCATCGAGACGCGCCGCGACCCGGCCAACAATCTGTTCCTCGCTGGCCCGGCGGGCAATCTCCTGGCACCGAGCTACGCCGGGTGGCGGCGACCCGATGGCACGTACGACAAAGCCTATCTTACGGGGCTTTCCATCACCTATCTGGCGGCGTTGGATCGGCTGATTGAATTGGAAAAACTCGCGGGCCGGCCCGGGCAAGCACAACGCTTCACCGCCTTGCGCCGGTCGGCGAAAGCCGGACTTCAGCAATTGACCACCGCCGAGGGCTATTTCATCCGTTCGCTCGATCCCGATGGCACGCGCCACGGCATTTATGGCGCCGAGCGATTCGGCTACTTCGAGGCATCACCGAATCACGACGCCATCGCGTTCCGGATCGCCGACGATGCCCAGGCAAGGAAGATTTTTCAAAAGATTGCGTCGCTGCCGGAGCTGCGCCCCCATGATTTCATCCTCCCGAATTTTCCGAGCTATGACGACATGTATGAAAAGCCCGAGGGGCTTTGGGGCTACGGCACCTGGGTCAATGGCGGCCACTGGTCCACTTGCGAAGCGCGGATGATCCTGGGCTATTACCGGCTGGGCCAGTTTGAGGATGCCCGGCGCTCCCTGCGTCAGCTGCTCAGCTTCGCGGAAAAATTCCGGATGGACAACCCGCTGGTGAAACGCGGTAGCGATGTTTACCAGCCCAATCAACCCGTGAACCTCACCTACGACGCTTTCGGCCCGCCGGCGGCGTTTATGCGCGGACTTTTCGAGTATCTGTACCGCGCCGACGGCCTCACGCTCGTACCGCACCTCCCGCCAGGCGTGACCGAACTCGAGCAGCGCGATCCCGTCCGCTTCGGCAAGAAGCAGGTTTTCCTCTCCGTGGTCGGCAGCGGCCCGATTACGGCGGTAAACGTCAATGGGCGCAAATGGAAGGCCTTCGATGCCGCATCCGTGTTGCTCGCCCATGACAAAACACCGGACATCGCCCGGGTTGAAATTTTCCTGGGTGCGGCGAAGCCGGCCTCGCGCCAACTCCCCGAGCGATCTCTTGTTAGCGAATGGAAAAGTCCGACCGCCAGGGCGGTCGTGAGTGATGGCACGCTGGGCCAGCGGGTCGAGCGGGTGCGTGAATTTCATCGCCAGCTCACCGCGGCGAAACTGGGAAAAACCTACGAGGCGGCGCATGCGCAGTTGATCCTGGACTTTGCGGAAGCGACGGCCGAACGCCGGGAGTTGGTGCAAACAGACAAAATTCGCCGCCTGCCCGAACCCTCGCAGACCGCCGCCGACAAGTCCTACCCTGATACCTTGGGGAAGCTTTGCGATGGACTCGACTCGGTTTTGAAGTCCTACGCAAGCTCGCCGGACGCGTCGCGCAGCAAGATGTTCCTGCTATGGAGCCGCAAAGAATGAAATGTGAGAACCGGCACTCATTAACGGGGCGGAGCTCCGGTCTGTGCGTCATCCGGACTGGGCTGTCCGCGGTCAGTGGTAACGATCAAATAACATCATCGCTATGAACAAAAACATCACCCGCCGCAGTTTCGTGCAAACCAATCTCACCCTCGCGCTTGCGGCCGGCGCCTTTCCCTCCCTCATTCCGGCCTCAGCCCTGGGCCGGGACGGCAAAGTCGCCCCGGGTAGCCGGATCGGCGTGGCGCTCATTGGCTGCGGGCCGCAGGGGCGTGGCGTCATGAACGGCGCCCTGGCCCACGCCGACGCCCGTGTGCTCGCCGTTTGTGATGTGTGGGGCGAACATGCCGAGCAGGCCTGCAAACAGGTCAATGATCACTACAAGGATCAGGGTTGCCGCACCTACGCGGATTATCGCGAACTCCTCGCGCGACCGGATATTGACGCCGTGATCGTCGGCACGCCGGACCATTGGCATGTCCCGGTATCGATCGCCGCCGTCAACGCGGGAAAGGATGTTTACCTCGAGAAGCCGATGGGGCTGACGCTGGCCGAGGACAAGCTGCTCCGCAAAGCGGTGTTGAAAAAGAAGCGGATTTTCCAATTTGGCACGCAACAGCGGTCGGGGCGCGAATTTCAGCGCGCGATCGAACTGGTTCGCAATGGCCGCATCGGCAAGTTGCAGGAGATTTACGTCTGGGCGCCCGCCAGCCAACCGGGCGGCGCCACCAACCCGACGACGGCGCCCGCGACGCTCAATTACGATTTCTGGCTCGGGCCGGCACCGGCGACGCTTTACACCCCGAACAAGGCTGAAGCCAGCGGCGGCAAGGACAAAACATGGTGGTATAACTCCGATTATGCGCTCGGCTTCATCGCCGGCTGGGGCATCCACCCGCTGGATATCGCGCTGTGGGGGCATCCGGGAATGTTTGGTGGTCCGATGACCGTCGAGGGCCAGGCGATCTTCCCGAAGAGCGGTGCGTGCAATACGTCGGTGGCGTGGGATGTGGATTTCCGTTTCGCAGACGGCGTGCGCATGCACTTCCGCGGGACGCCAAATCAATTCAATGAACCGACGCCGCTCACTGATTTCAGCGAGTGGCAGACCCGCTTTGGCCTCAAGGACCTCCACGGCCATGGCACGCTCTTTCTCGGGAGCGAAGGGTGGGTCGAGGTGCATCGCGGCGGAATGCGCACCGGCCCGGAGAAGCTGGGCGAAGAACCGCTGCCGGCCGGCGGCTGGCGTTCGCCGCAAAGTTCGCAGCACCAGCGGAATTTTCTCGAGTGCGTCCGCAGCCGCCAACCGGCGATCTGCCCCATCGAAGACTCCGTCCAAGGGGACGCACTCTGCCACGTGAGCGACATCGCCACGCGGTTGGGCCGCAAGCTGACGTTCGATCCGCGGACGGAGAAGTTTGTTCACGACGCCGAGGCTGATCGCCGGCTGGAGTTGAAACCCATTCGGTCACCGTACAACAAGTGGGGTTAACCGCCGCTGCGGAGGGGGCGGAGGCTGAACGGAACCTTGCGGCCTTGACCGACGCGCAGCGGCTGGCCCCCTGACGGTCATGCCCCGCCCGGAGTCGCCCAGGGGGATTGTGGAACTCAAGGAAACAATCTCCCGAGCTCCGGCACCGCGAGGGTGAAAATCTGGGTGAAGTCTTTTCCGCTGTAATTGAGCATCGGCTTCCCGGTGGCATCGCGGGCCGGAACGGATTTGCAGAACGCCAGGACGCGACCATCCGGCGACCAGAGCGCGTCTTGCCGCGCGGGCCCATCGTTCGTGGCCGTGAGGAACACGGTCTGCCCAAAGTTCCTGCCGGGCTGGACGCAGACGGCCGCGATCCCGCCACTGCTAATGACACAGAGCGCCTTGCCGGAAGGATGCCATCGCAGACTGTTGCCGCTGATGTTCGAGAGGCGCGTGACTTGCACCGGGCGCGGGTTCCGATCAATGGCCAGGTCCGAACCGTTCTCGGGAATGATGAACACCTGCAGCGCCCCTTGTGCATCATGGGCAAAATAGGCGATGCGTTTTCCGTCCGGGCTTCCGTACGCCGTTCCCGCCGCGAAGGTGTGCGTCAACCGTCGGATGCTCACGCCCTGCGGTGGGCGCGGGTAACGTTGGGCCGAGCCGGCGTCGGCGGTCGTGATGTCCACCTCGCGGGGCACGTCGGCAACGAACAGGGACTGCTCATACGTCACACCATCTTCGTTGCGCACCTTGCCAATGAAGGCGCGTTTCGTCCCCGCCGCATCGACCCAGGCATCCTCGGCGGCACGCTCGATCTCCCCGGGCTTGGCCGTGCCGCGCGGCACCACCGGCACCAACACCGCAAACCAATGCGTCGCTCCTCCAGGGGCACGGGGATGCAACTCCATGTACCCGACCGTCCGCTCATATTGGGGCAACAGCGCATCATCATAGGTGAAGCCGATGCGGCTGCCGGTCCGGCTGTGTTGATGGCTATGGGTGCCCCCGCGATGCGCACCGGGCCAGGTGGCGCGATCCGTGGCCACATCCCGATGGTCGAGCCACTGCAATTGCTGCGAGCCGTCCGCGCGAACCTCGGCGCCATTGCGGTTGGTTTTGGCGTAGGGACCGCGCGCGGCCAATTGTTCGAGCGGCGGGCCATGAATGAACGAGACCTTGTCTTCCCGGGGATGAAAGGAAGCCGCGCCAAGGCCCGGGGCGGCGAGTTCACTGGTGGAATACGGCGGTGCGTACAACACGGTTTCGACGCCTGAGGCGATCGCGACCTTCTCGATGGTGCGTCCGCGATCAATGCCCGGGCCAAACGTTTCGCGCGTGTCGTAGCAGAGAAACCGGCCGTCGGCGGAGAAATTGTCGTTGTTGCCGTCGAGCAAGTGGTTCTTGGCGCCGAACGTGAGTTGCCGCTCGGGCAGCGGGAGGGAGCCATTCATATTGGGATGGACACATCCCGCCGCGAGCAGGGCCAAGCCCAGCGCCGGCAGGAGGAATTCAGTCTTACTCTTAATCTTCATCTTACTCCTAATCTACCCGGCCATAGTGCGACGCTGGATCTGTGATGTTGAGATTACGATCATGATGATGATGATGAAGAGTAAGAACAGAAGTATGCCCGCCAATTACCATCGCGCTCATTGAGTTGACGGGAGATCTATTCATCGGCCGTTTGGCTTCGCCGCCACAGGGTAAGGTTGCTCACCTCGCGTGATGAGGGACGGAACAGCCGGGCGACGGTGTATCCCACCGCGAATGTCAGCAGATTGCCGATGATGCCCGTGTAATAGGAATCGAAGTGCGCCTCCACCGTCTTGATCCAGTCTGCCGGCAGGTAGCCAAGCGCGACCAGCGACATCGCAGCGGAGAAAGCCACGGCGCAGCCGATGCCGATGCCCACCGCCCGACCATCCACCCGGGTCGTGAGGAAGCCCAGCAGAAAGAGTCCGAGCAATCCGCCGGCGAGTATGGATTGAAACTCCGTCCACAAATGCTGGAGTGTCATCGTCTCGGCATGAAACAACCACCCGGCACCGCCAATCATGATCAGCGAACTCCCCAGCGTGATGGCCTTGGCCGCACGCATGTAGTGGGCATCCGTGCGATCGGGAACAAGATGGCGGCGGTAGATATCCGTCACCGTGACGGAGGCGATGGAATTCATCGCCGATGACATGCTCGACATGGCCGCGGCCAGCACGGCCGCAACCACCAAACCCGTAAAGCCCGGGCCCAGTTGTGTCGTGACGAAGAATGGCACAATGCCTTCCGGCTTGGTCACCCCGGTAAGCATTTCGGTCGCGCGGGGATCCGGAAAGACTTTGTAGAAAACGTAAAGCCCCGTGCCAACCAGCATGAAGTAGCCCCAGGTGGGGAGACACGACCAGCAGCAGATCCACATGGCCCGGCGGGCGTCCTCGGGCGATTTCGCGGCGCAGTAGCGCTGCACGACTTCCTGGTTCGTCACGTAGTCCGTGAGCCATTGAATCACGCCGACGGCCAGGAGCATGAGGACGGTTTTCCGCGTCAAGGAAAAGCCCCAGGGAATGGCGTGGATTTGACCATCGCCACCCGTTTCGCCGAAAACCAATTTGCCGTCCGCTGTGGCGGTCGAAAATAACTGCCCCCACCCGCCGGGCAGTTTCCACACGATCGTACCCAGGATCAGCAAGCCGCCCGCCGTGAGGATGACGGATTGCACCACATCGGTCCAGATCACCGCCTCCAGCCCGCCAGCAATGGTGTAATACGCCGTGACCGTCCCTCCGAGCAGCAGGCACATCGGCACGCTCCAACCCGTGAGTGAGTGCATGAGCAGCGCAACGAGGTATTGGATCATGCTGATACGAATACATTGCGAGAGCAGAAACACACTGGCGCCATAAACGCGGGTCTTCGGACCGAACCGCGCCTCCAGATACTCAAACAGGGAGGTCACTTTGCCGCGCCGAAAAAACGGCAGAAGAAAACGCGCCGCGATGAACACGCTGATCGGCAACGTGAGACAAATCAGATAACGCAGCCAGGCCGTTTTGAAGGCGTCCGCCGGATACGCGACAAAAGTGATGGAGCTGATCTGCGCGCCAAACAGGGAAACCCCCGCCACCCAACCGGGGTAGGAGCGGTTCCCGACAAAATAGCCCTCCGTCGTCCGGACCCGCCGCGCGAAGCGCCAGCCCACACCGATCATGGCGGCGAAATAGACGCCAATGACCAGCAGATCGAGAAAGCGCAGCGGAGTCATCGACTGGGTTTCATTTGGCCGCGCGCAAGGCTTGCAACATTTGCTCCCGGTTCAACGGTTTCACGTGGCGCACAATCTCGTCGCGCATCGCCTTGCCCGGTTCGCTTTGCTGCGGATAGGAAAGGAACTGCAATTCGACGCCCAGGGCCACGGAACATTTCCAGGCCAGCAAAGGCCAGAGGCTGCCGAGGTCGCCGATCAACGGCAGGCTGCCTTCATGGCGCGCAAAGCCGGACATCTCCATGCGGAATGGCACCTTGAACATTTTCGTCTTGGGCAACCCGTCGGCGATGGCCTGGGTCACCGCGCTGCCGCCGCGCTCAATTTCCCAAACCTGTTCGAGGGCCGGATCGAGATCAATCCGGATGAGGGTCTTGCCCGCCAGACTGTAGCTGTACTGCCCCTGCCACGCCGACCACAAGCCATGGCCCGTGTAGGTTTCGAACGGCCCATCATGAATCTCCTGCGTCAGGGCAACGCCGGATTCGATGATCACATCGGCGGTCGCCAGCAGCTGGGCCAGACGACGGGCACGCTCGGTGAGCGTCAGACTGTCGCCGATGCACAATCCCACCGCCCCGCCACCAATCAGCTGCGGGATTGTGACCAGCACCGGCAAACCGCGCTTGGCACCGATCCCGATCATGGTGCGTTCATCGGCCCCCAGTCCCGCGACTTCTTCAAACGAACGACCATGTTCACGGGCCAGGGTCATAATCTCCTGGGAAAGGTGCTCCAGCCACAAGCCCATCGGGTAACCAAGGTTGCCCGCGGCCTTGATGATCGTCTTGCCAGGTGACTGCTTGAGCTTTTCGATCAGGCCCCAGTCAATGGGAATGTGGTGGCCGATGGCGCGGATTGCGTCGTCGTCCATCATTGTCAGTTCAAATTCTTCCCCACGTGGCAGGATCGCCTTCGGCAGGCCCAACGCTTCGCCGGGACAACGCCTCACCAGATCGAGCGTGCCACCCATTTCGTGGGAAACCACCGCCGAGCTGGTGGTCACCCCGTCCACCAGGCCGGCTCTCATCAACTCCGCTATCAAGGTGGTGACGCCCTCGTGGATGTTGGGCCCGCTGCCGGTGATCACCACGACCTTGCCGCCGCGTTGCTTGGCTTCGACGATCCGGGTGACGGCTGCGGTAAACCGGTTTTGCGTCGCGGCCGGAAGTTCGTTGAACAGGGATTGCAGAAGGGATGGATCAATTTTCATGGATCGATTCCAGGATCGCTGGCTCAGGTCAGGCCGCGTTCGCGTAGCATTTGTTCGGCGCGTTCCAAGTCCGCCAACGTGTCCACGCTGAAGCCGGTGAACTCGTGATCCGGGGCGCGCGTTTCCACGACGCGGAGTTTGAAGCCGTGTTCGAGCACGCGGAGTTGTTCGAGCGATTCAATCTGCTCCAGCGGCGTTGGCGGCAGCCCGGCGAGCGTCAGCAGGAAGTCGCGGCGGTAAACATAAAGCCCCACGTGTTCAAACACGCGGTGCGGCACATCCTGGCGCGGATACGGGATGAGCGAGCGCGAAAAATAGAGCGCGTTGCCGGAACGATCCACCACCACTTTGACGACCGCGGGGTTGGCCAGATCCTCCGGACGATGGACGGGATGCATGAGCGTCGCCATCGGGAGCGCGGGATCGTCGAGCAAAGGTTGCACCGCTTCCAGAATCATCTCCCCGTCCAGAAACGGCTGGTCGCCCTGCAGGTTCACCACAATGTCTGCGTCCAGCTTCGTCACTGCCTCGGCGAGCCGGTCCGTGCCGCTGGGATGGTACGGCGCGGTCATGATCACCCGGCCCCCCACCGCTTCCACCGCCCGGACGATGCGTTCATCATCCGTCGCGACGCAAACGGAATCGAGGCAGCGCGCGGTCAGGCAACGTTCCAGAACGCGCTGGATCATCGGCTTGCCTGCGATCAATCTGAGTGCCTTGCCGGGCAGTCGCGTTGAGCCGTAGCGAGCGGGGATGATGCCGACGACTTTGGGTTTGTTTGCGGGAGCGGTTTGCGTCATGGCAGTTTGATCTCGATTAGTCGGCGCGGTGGGAAATCTCCAGGAACTCGAACTCGGCCCGAAACCCGTCGCCTTTGGGACTGCAGGCGTAGAGGCCGGCGGCGAGCGGAGGGTTGGTCTCCAGGTCGAGATGCGCGATTCGCATTAGATGCCAGTGGGCGTGTTCGTTGGCGGCAAACTCGACGATGAAATCCGACGCCTCCTTTCGGATCCGCAGGCAGACGGCGCGGGTCTCGCGCGGAAAATCCTGCACCGACCAATCCGAGAAACCGTGATTCGTGACCACGACGCCCAGGCGGGCGGGACCGGCTGGTTCGTATTCCACCGACGTCTTGATCCAACATGACGGCCCGGCCCGAACCATCAAGCCAGCCTGGTCATACTGGTGCACGGGATGGAAGCGGACTTTGGTTGAGATCGTGAAATCCCCGGTGAATTCAGCGAACAGAAAATGGCCGTTGTCGGCCCGGAAGCCGTAGTGGGTTTGCTGCCAGAAGTCGGTGGCGGCGGCCGGTTGCACGATCAACGCTGGCAGAGCCGCATCGACCGTCCAGGTCGGCGGCGGATTCAGCCAGCGCAGTCGCGGATCAAGGGCCGGCTGCTGGAAGCGCTCCCTGAGGATTATTTTGGGGATTCCCGGTTGTGACATGGCTGAGTTACTCTTCCTGCCCTAAACCCGAACACTCCTCTCCCTGCCCTCTTCTCTCCTGCCGAAGGAGAGGAGAAAGTGACCGCCGGCTGGGAGAGGAGAGGCTCATGGGCTCAGGCTCGCGATGCTACTCATTGGGTGGGATCGGCCCAACGGTCGCCCGTCACTTGGGCAAGCCGACACCCGCATCCCAGATCGTTGCGCCGATGAACCGTTCGCGATTCTCGTTCTCATTGTAATAATAAATGGTGACGAGCTTTCCGTCCGGACGCTGCACCGTCCGTGGGTAGCCGAGATCCCAGCAGCCGCCGTCGTCGCGCAACACGATTTCCTTGCTCCAGGTTTTTCCCGCATCCCCGCTCAGACGCGCGCGGATGCCGAACGGTTTGAAACGGTGACCGTAGGTAATCACCAGACGTCCGTCTTTCAAATGCGTCAGGCTCGGTGGATTCTCCACCTTGGGCACCGGACGACTCAGGAATTGCCAACTCTTCCCGTCATCGGCGGAAAGGTAAAGGTCGTTGCGATGATTATAGCGGATGGCGGTGAGAATTGTTCCATCCTCCAGTCGGACGGACGACGGCATGATGGCGTAGTCCTTTTTCCCTTTCGGTTCCGGGCAGACGAAGGACTCGAACTCCCAGGTCTTGGCCCCATCGCGGGTTCGAACGCAAATAACGCGGCCTTCCAGCCGGTTCTTTTTTGCCGCGGTCAACAACAGCGTCAAATCATGTTTCCCGTTGATCAAGTAATCCGTCCGCGCGGCGATGCCGGTCTGGCCGAAGTCGGGCAGCTTGAAGGGTCCGTCCCAATGGTGTCCACGATCCGTCGAGACATAAAAGCGGGATTGCCCGGCGTCCACGCTCGTCATGCGGGCCGTGAGGATGAAATCCGGGTTGCTGAAATCAACGCCCCCGGGGCACTCGGACAACGGCTTGCCATTGGTACCCGTCGGGACGCCCGCCACAAACTCACCGGGCGGCGGGCGGAGACCTTCGGGCTTTTCGATTTGCCATGTTTGCCCGCCATCCCGGCTGCGCGCCAGGACATGCTCCGCGGGCCGGTCGTAATCGATCGCGTGTTCATCCTTGCTGATCCGATGGAAATAACCGACCTCGAACCCCACGAGGATTTCATCGCCCCACGACCACGCGCCGTGATTGGCCGGCCAACCCGCGAAGCGCCCCGTTTCCCGATAGACGATCACGTGGTTGAGCACCCGGGGTGGCGTTTGCGCCGGGCCCGCCATGGCGACCATCACCAACAAAATGCCCGTTGCCCGAACCAAACCGATGGCCGCCCGCGGGAAATTTTTCCGGCCCCGCGCAATCAACGATCGATTCATGGGTCGCATTGGTGTCCCGAGCGTGAATTCAGGGGCGCCGAATTGCAATCTGATTTTGGATTCGCCACCCCCGTGACGGACGGGCACCTCCGGTCGCCGTCGTCGCGTGGGGCAGGCTTGTCAGCCGGCCAGCGCTTGCGGCAGACTGCGACCATGAAATCTGTTTTGGGCACAGGGGCACGCTTCCTACCCGCACTCGCCGGCATTTTGCTGGTCACCTTTTCGATTTCATCCGGCGCGCTCGGCGCGGATGCAATCCGTCACGTGAAGGTTTATGCCGAGCCGGGCCGTTTCGGCGGCTGGCCAGCCAACCACGGCGCGTGGTCGTGGGGCAACGAGATCCTGGTCGGCTTCAGCCGCGGCTATTACAAGGATCTGGGCGAGCGGCACAACATCGACCGCGAACGCCCCGAGGAACACCTGCTGGCGCGCAGCCTTGATGGCGGCGAGACGTGGACCATTGAAAATCCGGCCGAACAGGGCGCGCTCACTCCGTCAGGCAAGGCCTTGCATGGAGTTGCGTCGCCGGGCTTGAAGGAAAAGCCCTGGACGGATTGCCCCGGCGGCATTGATTTTACGCATCCCGATTTCGCGATGACGCTTCGCATGACGGCCGTGGACGCGGGGCCGTCGCGGTTTTACTACTCCACCGACCGGGGGCATCAGTGGGCCGGACCGTTTCGCCTGCCGCTGTTTGGACAACAAGGAATCGCTGCCCGCACGGATTACCTGGTCAACGGGCCGGGTGATTGCCTGCTGGTCCTGACCGCCGCGAAATCCAATGGCAAAGAGGGTCGCCCCTTCTGCGCGCGCACCGCCGACGGCGGGCGCACCTGGAAATTCGCTTCGTGGATTGGGGACGAGCCCAACGGCTACGCGATCATGCCTTCGACGGTGCGGTTGGGGGCCGCGGAATTGCTGACCGCCATTCGCTGCCGCGATGAATCCAAAGCCTGGATCGAAACTTACCGATCGGTGGACAATGGCGGGCATTGGCAACGCGAAAACGTCCCCGCGCCCGATCTCGGCACCGGCAATCCGCCCAGCATGATCCGGCTGCAGGATGGTCGCGTCTGCCTCACCTACGGCCACCGCGCGAAGCCGTTCGGCATTCGCGCCCGCTTGAGCAACGACGGCGGGCGGACGTGGCAGCCCGAGGTCATCCTCCGGGATGATGGCGGCGGGACGGACATCGGCTACCCGCGCACTGTTCAGCGGCCGGATGGCAAGATCGTCACGATTTATTATTTCCACGATCAGCCCAAGGGGGATCGCTACATCGCGGCGACGATTTGGCAGCCTTAATTTATAACCGCAAAATATCTGGGCGCGACCCTGACGATGAACCTTGCGCGCAGCACTTGGCTGGCGGTCGATTTTAGGTTCGACGAATCCGATGGGTCACGGTTGAATTGGGTGAAACGCAATTGAACCCAGACCTTGCCATGAATTTCCACCCTCGCCGAGTGCCCGCACGCAATCCCATCGTGGGGCTGTCCTTCGCCCTTGCGCTGGGGCAACTGGCCGTCGCCGGCAATCTCCAGGCCGCCGGCAGTGACAGCCTGCGTCAGGCCCTGACCTTTCACGCCTCGTTCGATCATGGGGCGGACGCCGACTTCGGTGCCGGTGACCGCCGGATCTTCACCGCCCCGTCGTTGAAGCACCCGCGGATCGGCACTCCCGGCTTGCCGACGAATGGCGTCGTCTCGCTGGCCAAAGGGGAAGGCAAGGTCGGCGACGCGTTACGATTCCATGGCCAGGCACCGGACGTGGTTTTCTATCAAGTGGCTCGCAACCTCGCCTACGCGAAGTCGAACTGGAGCGGGACGGTTTCGTTCTGGCTGCGGCTCGATCCGGACACCGACCTCGAACCGGGTTACTGTGATCCGTTGCAAATCACCTCGCGCGAGTGGAACGACGCCGCGCTGTGGGTGGACTTCAGCAAGGACGAGCGCCCCCGGCACTTCCGGCTCGGCGCGTTTGCCGATCGCGCGGTCTGGGATCCGAAGCTGGGCGACCTCGACAAGCTGCCCGAAGCCGAGCGTCCGATGGTCACGGTGACCCGGCCGCCATTCGCGCGCCAACGATGGACGCACGTCGCCTTCACGTTCACAAATTTCAACACGGGCAAAAAAGACGGGCTGGCCAGCCTCTACCTCGATGGCCAGTGTCAGGGCACGGTGAGCGGGCGCGAACAAACCCTAACCTGGGAACCCGCGAAGACCATCGCCCTGCTCGGCATCGCTTACACCGGGCTGTTCGACGAACTGGCTTTTTTCAACCGGGCGCTGACCGCCGCCGAAGTCGAGCAGCTTTTCGCGTTGCCACGCGGTCTGGCTGCGCTGCGCCCGTAACCGCCGGCCCGGCTTGGGTCCAAACCCCGAATCCCGGCAGCCTTTTCGAAACCTGCTAACCGTGTAGCCGCGGACGGTTCGCCGCGCGACCGGCGCGGCGATGGCCGGGGCGCTGGAGGCGACGGCGCTGGTGCTGTTCTTTGGTCCGGAAGAACCGGCCGAACGCCCTTTTTCGCGGACCACAATCATCTTGTCTGCCGCCGAATCACTGTGCGACGCTCTGGCCCATGCACCGGCAAAGAATGCTTCTCATTTGCTTTGTAACCCTTGGCCTCAGCCTCACCGGACCAGCGGGGCGGGCGGCGGATGTTGCATTTTACGGCATCATCAAGTCCCAGGAATTCGTCCAGACCAATGCCGGCCCGCCGGTGGCGCGCGCGACGAACGGGTTCGCGTTCAACGCCCTCGTGCTGGCCAGCACGAATAATGTGGTCACCAACGCCACCGTCAAACCCGCCAACGCCACGCCGCTGCGCAGTTTGGTCACGACCAATGCCGACCAGGTGCTTTGGCGATTCGAAGAACGGTTCAGCAGCCAGGCGAACCTCGATGCCGCCTACCCCAACGGGTCGTTGTTCAGCCCCGTGAATTATGCCGTCACGATGGGCACCACCAACGACGGCATCCGGATTGCCAATCTCAATTACTCGCTGCTCGCGCTGGTGGGCGGCCAGCCGGCGGTGCCGCAGATCACGAATTTCGCCGCCGCCCAATCGATTGACCACACTGCAGAATTCCGGCTTTCCTTTGTTTCTAGCGGGAATGCCACGCTTGACCTCGTCCAGGTCGCCATCCTCGACGCCGCCAGCAACGTGGTGTTCGCGTCACCGGCCCCCTTCTCGCCAGGCGCGCTCACCGGCGCGACCAATTCCATCACCATTCCGCCCTACACCCTTCCACCCGGCCAAGCCTTGACCGGCCACCTGGCCTTCGCCCGGCCGACCGCGCTGGAAACCAACGCCTATCCCGGCGCCATCGGAGTGCCGGCGGTGCTGCGCGACACCGAATTTCCCCTCGTCACGCGACCCTCCCCCACGCCGCCACTGCTCACGATTCTCTCGCCCGGCATCACGCCGTTGATTCTCGGGTTCACCGGCGAACCGAACCGTTATTATCGTTTGCAAGGCTCGGTGGACTTTACGAATTGGCTGGATCTGGCGCTCACCAATTCCGCGACCGGGACCGGCAGTTTCACGAACCAAACCTCCCCCCTCCAGCCCAGCCGGTTCTATCGGCTCAAGGTGGGCCCGTGAACAACCAACCAGCGTGGTTACTTCACCACGCCCTTGCTCAACCACTGCGGCCAGACGAGAACGCTGGCTTGGGCCGCTTTGACCGCCGGGGCCTCGGCGAAAATCGCCTCCAAGGCTGGCGTGTCGGTCGTCCGGCAAAACAGAACTTCGGCGATCTCGCCGCTTTCGAGCGTGTACCAGGCGCCCACGGTCCCCTGGTCCACCAGGGCTTTAAGGAACGCCGTGTTTGCCCGCTGTTGCTTGCGCGTCAGCTTCTTCGCCGGCCGCGTGATTTGCACGATGCGCTCCTCCTGAATGCCGTTCGGATCAATTCCCTCCGTGTTCAGGGGTTTGTGGACCACGCTCCGAACGGCGTTCGCGGTCATATAGCCCTCGCGAACGTAATCGTCGGGTTGGAAGTAAGTGAGCAACTCGGCCTTCGAGTTTGCCTTGACCACGACAATGCCTCGCTTCTTTCGGGAAGGATCTTTCAGGGGGCCGGCCGCAAACAGCTTCTTATCACCGAACAGGCGCTTGAAATTCTGGATGTGCCCCGTCTGCATCTTTGTCACCGCCTCCTTGTCGTCGGGGGTCGGTTTGCCGGTCTCAAGGAAGATGAACCACGTGGGCCGCTTGTCCGGAGTCTCGTCGGCCAAAGCCGGGGCGACCGTCAGGGCAAGCAGGATAATGAAGAGGCGCACCCGGGCGCCGAGCGACCTCTCCGGGTTGCGGTTGCGGGCAATCGCCGTCGCCACTGCCCGGGAGGTCGTGCGGTTCGTGCCGGGATGGAAACCGGCAACCATCGGCACCGGGCTTAAGCGTTTGCCCATGGAAAATCCTCACCTCCCAGCAGGGACTGGGAGAATCGTTGGCGGTCCTGGATCATGGCGAGATCGTGGGCCGGGGACCGCCGGTTGTCCAGCGCAGTTTTCGCGTCGGATGCGAACGGACGTGCCGATAAATCACGGAGAACGGCAGGCGCTGCGAATTGTAGGTCCCCAGGCAGGGGCGCAGCGTTTTTCCAATCGAACGCTGCCAATCGTTCCTTCCTCCTTGGGTAGGCTCTGGAATTGCTATTCCGGCGCCGGGATAGCGCTCGGCACGCCAATACGGTCGCCCTGATCAGAGTTCGATAGTGGCAACCGGCATGGAGCTAGACAGAAAAGTCCGCCGGTGACGCTTAGGAACGTGAACAGCAGGATCGACCGAGGATCTCGGGCAGAACCGACGCATCGATGGCCGCGGGGTTGACGGCGCCGCCATGAGGCGGGCAACCCATAGAAAAAAATTGAAACAATCGCACCCAGCCGTGGGTTAGAAAGACATGCAACAGCGTATGAATTCAGGATCACCGGAAAACAAAAGATTACCCGCCCCGGCGGGCCATTCGAGCGTCAACCCGCGCAAGCCCCGGACTTCCGCGCTGGTGGCGTTGGGATTTGGTTTGTTGGTCATTCTGCCCCTGAGCTACCCGGCGCTTGACTATCTGATGCCTTCGTCCCCCGGCCAGGGGCAAATTGCCGCAAGCCGCGCGGGTTGGTATTTCAACCATGCCCAATGGCGCGCCGATATGCGAACGCTTTTTTCCGCGATTGAATTCGTGATGGACATGACGCCGGATGCGCCCACCGGGGCAAGTGTCCCAACGAACACTCTTGCGGCACCAACCCGGCCGACCGATACCAACCCGCCCGCGCCAAGCCAGGTTAGAGACAACGACTTTGGCTTCCTCGAGTTCCGCAGTTGAATACGGCTCTGACCGGAAACGCCTACATTATTATATTTGCCGTTGGCGGCCGGAGTCGCCAAAGACCTCCCCGAAGGGCAGCCGTTTCGTCGCGGGCCAGTTGAGTCTTGGAGTTTGCCGCCTGCTTGCATCCGCCAACTTGGTGGACGCCGGATACCATCCATTTCGGGGACGACGCGCATTCACTTCCAAAGTTGACCTGCCGTTCCCGCCGCAGGTAATTTCAAGCGATGAAAGAAATTCTCCCCCACTCCGACGGAATGCGCTCTGGGCCCCCGGCGGCGCGCGCGTCCACCCCCGCTGGCAACTTCACGCGTCGTTCTTTCCTGCACGCCATGGGCGTCACCGCGGCGGGTTTGGGTCTCGCGCCGGTCGCGTATTCCGCAGAAAAACCCATCCAGGGTTTCGAGCCGGCGGCCGAGAATCCGAACGCGTCCGCCGGGTGGAAGGCGGTTTCGGATCGCAAGATTCGGGTGGGCATCGTGGGCTACGGGGTCTGCAAATTCGGCGCCGCGTTCGGTTTCCAGGATCATCCGAATGTCGAAGTCGTGGCAGTCAGCGATCTCTTCCCGGACCGCTGCGCCGAGCTGGCCAAGGTGACCCGTTGCCCCAGAACGTATCCGTCCCTGGAAGAATTGGTGAAGGACAAGCGGATCGAAGCGGTGTTCGTGGCCACGGACGCCCCGAACCATGCCCGGCATTGCATCGAGGTCCTCCGGCACGACAAGCATGTGGCCAGCGCCGTGCCGGCGGTGTTTGGTTCGCTCAAGGATGCGGACCAGTTGTTCGCCGCGGTCAAGGCCAGTGGCCGCAAATACATGATGTTCGAGACGTCCTGCTTTCATGAAGATCTCTACGCCATGCGGCAGATCTACCACACCGGGGGCCTTGGCCGGCTCGTTTATTCCGAAGGCGAATATTATCATTACATGGAAGAGCCCATCGACTCCTACCAGGGCTGGCGGATCGGATTGCCGCCGCAATGGTATCCGACGCATTCAAACGCGTACTACGTGGGGGTGACCGGCGGCAGCTTTACGGAAGTGTCGTGCATGGGCATGCCCAGCCGGATCCAGCATCTGCAACCGGCGAACAACCGTTACCGGAATGCATTCGGCACGGAGATCGCCCTGTTCCGCACCAGCGAAGGCGGGATGTCGCGCATGGCGGTGAGCTGGGATACGCCCGGGCTGAGCGGCGAGATGGGACGGGTGCGGGGCCAAAAAGGCTCCTTCTACGGCAAGTACGAAGGACTGGAAAAGAAATTACCTCCCACCCAGCGTCCTCCGTTGCCGCCGGGTGTGGCCGGAGGCGGCCATGGTGGTTCGCATGGCTACCTGATGAACGATTTCGTTACGGCCATCCTCCTGGATCGCAAGCCGCTTGTGGATATTGCCATGGCGCTGAACATGACTGTCTCCGGAATTGTCGCGCATCAATCCGCCCTGAAGAACGGCAAGCTGCTCAAGATCCCGCAGTACAAAATCTGACCCCACCCAGCGGTCGTGACCCGGGAAAAGCGTTGGCACTCGTAAGGCCATTCAGTCACCCAGGATGAAGAACATTGTTCGCTTGGCCGCCTTGGGGATTGCCACCGGATTCGGTTGGGCCGAAACTCCGGTTGTGGCTCAGACCAACCAAAGCGCCGCCCAACGCTGGCTGCAATCCGCCAAGATTGCGGCGCCGTTCACCATTCCCGCGAGCAAAGCCGCCTGGGAAGAACAGCGGCAAACAGTGCGGGCGCAACTCGGGGAACTGCTCGGCAAACTGCCGCCTCGACCGAAAATTCCCAAGGTGGAGACGCTGACGCAGGAAGATTGTGGGGAATATTGGCGCGAAAAATTCCGGTTCGACAACGGGGCGGGTGCAAAGGTTCCCGGTTATCTCCTCCGGCCGAAGAAGACTTCCGGCAAGTCGCCGGCAATTCTGTACTGTCACTGGCACGGCGGCGAATACGACATCGGCAAGGAGGAACTATTCCAGGCCAGCCATACTCCGGAGCCGCCGGGACCGGCCTTTGCCCGGCGCGGCTTTGTGGTGCTGGCCATTGACGCTTACTGCTTCGGCGAACGGAACGGCCAGGGACCGGGGGGCGAAGCCGAAAAAGGCGGCGCCGGCGAACTGACCGCGAGCAAGTTCAATCTCTGGGTCGGGCGCACCTTGTGGGGCATGATTTTGCGCGATGACTTGATGGCCCTCGATTATCTCGCATCGCGGCCGGAGGTGGATGCCCGACGCATCGGCGTCACCGGCATGAGCATGGGGGCGACCCGTTCCTGGTGGCTGATGGCGCTGGACGAGCGGATCCAAACCGGGGTCGCCGTGGCCTGCTTGACGCGTTACCAGAATCTCATTGCCCGGGAGGCGTTGCGGGCGCATGGCATTTATTATTATGTGCCGAACCTGCTGAATCATTTTGATACCGAAGCGGTCGTGGCGTTGGTCGCGCCCCGCCCGGTGCTGCTGATGAACGGCGACCAGGACACCGGCTCGCCGGTGGATGGCATTCACGCGATTGAAACCGTCGTCCGCCAGGCCTACGCGCTTTACGACCAGGCCCAGGAGTTTGAGAGCGTGGTTTACCCCGGCCAGGGCCATGTTTACACCCCTGCGATGTGGGCCAAGACCCTGGCCTGGATGGATGCGCGGCTAATGCCGTGAGGGCGCGGTCTATTTCAGCAACGCCGCCGCGTGCTTCCGCGCCGCTTCGCTCTGGCCGCCCAACATGCGCGCCAGCTCCGTCACGCGCGTCTTCGCGTCCAGCAATTCGATCTCCGAAATCGTCCGGCCGTCCTTCACCTGCTTGGTCACGACGTAATGCGCCGTCGCCGGTGCGGCGACCTGGGGCAGGTGGGTGATGCACAGGACCTGGCGCCGGGTGGCAATCTGCCGCATCTTCTCACCCACCGCGTTCGCCGTTTCCCCGCCGACGTTGGCATCCACTTCATCGAAGATCAGCACCGGGATTTCGTCCTCGGCCGCCAGCACCGTTTTGAGGGCCAACATGACCCGCGCCATCTCTCCCGAGGACGCAATGGCCCGCAGGGGCCTCGCCGGCTCCCCCACGTTGGGTGAGAATTGGAACTCAACGTTATCAAAACCGGTGGTTTTGGCGGGGCCGGCGTCGGCGCGCGCCGGCTCGTCCACCGCCTCGTCCCACCGGACAGTCTCAATCGCCACATCAAACTTGCTCTGTTTGAACCCTAGGTCCGCCAGCTGCCGGCTCACGGCCCGGGCGAGTTGCGGAATCACCTTGCGGCGACCCGCGGAGAGTTTGCGGCCGGCCCGCGCCAGCTCCGCGTCGAGCTGCGTCAGCGCGGCGTTGAGGCGGGCGAGTTCGGCATCGCGGCCTTCGAGTTGTTGCAACTGGCGCTCCGCCTCGACGCCAAAGGCGATGACCTCGGCGAGGGTGGCGCCGTATTTGCGCTTCAGCGAATGGATCAGATCGAGCCGCGCTTCCAGCTGTTGCAACCGTGCCGGGTCCACGTCCACTTTGTCGGCGTAGCGGGAAAGTTCGCCCTGCAAATCACGCAGCGTGGCGACGGCTTGGGCGTGCATTTCGGTCAAGGCCGCCGCGCCCGCATCCACCCGTTGCAGTTCGAGCAGCGTGCGCCCTAGGCCGCCTGCCTGCGTGAGCAGGGAATTCTCGTTCTCCCCCAGCGCCTCGAGCGCGGCCTGGCTCAATTGCAGCAACCGCGCGGCGTTGCTGGCCCGATGATGCTCCTGTTCAATTGCGGCTTCTTCGTCCGGCTGAAACCGGGCGGCGGCAATTTCCCGCACCTGAAACCGCAACCGTTCGAGTTGCTGCGCGTAGGTTCGCTCATCCACGATTAGCGCCGCCTTTTCGCGGACCAGGCCGGCTCGGCGATCAACCAACTCGCCGAACGCCGCGCCTTCCGCTTCCAATCCCCCAAATGCATCGAGGATGGCAAGTTGCTTGGCCGGATGCAGGAGCGATTGATGGTCATGCGGCCCGTGCATATCCACCAGCCATTCGCCCAGCTGGGCAAGCACGTTGAGCGTGGTCGCCGAGCCGTTCACGAACTGCCGGTTCGTTCCCGCGGTGGTGAAACTGCGCTTGAGGATGAGTTGGTGCGCCTCACACGGCTCCAGACCATTCTCCGCCAGGAACGCCTTAACCGGCGCCCGGAGGTTGGCCACGTCAAAAACGGCTTCCACGGAACAGGCATCGCTGCCGTTGCGAATGAGCGTGCGGTCGGCCCGCTGTCCCAGCACGAGGTTGAGGGCGCCGATGACGACCGACTTGCCCGCGCCGGTCTCCCCGCTGATGGCATTGTAGCCGGGCGAAAGTTCCAGCGTCAGATCGCTTACGAGGGCGAGGTTTTTGATGCGCAGAGTCGTCAACATCGGTAATCTTGCCGCGATATTAGAGCGATGCGCCCCACATTCGGCAAAAGAAAAAGTTCGACGACCTCCAGCCGGGACGATCATCCGTCCGGCCCGGGCGGTGGTCCGCGTATGGCCCCCGGGCGGCTTTTTGCAGCCACGGTCTAGCCATGCCGTTTACCTTCACCTTTCTCGGTAGCGGAACATCGCAAGGCGTGCCGCTCATCGGCCGCGATTATCCGCCTGAATTCCTGGCCAACCCGAAAAACCATCGCACCCGGCCGTCCATTTATGTGGCGACGGATGACACCTGTTTCCTCGTGGACACGCCGCCCGATCTTCGAATGCAATGCCTGCGCGAGAACATCAGGGCTTGTGAAGCCGTGATCTTCACCCATTCGCACGCGGATCACATCATGGGCCTGGACGACTGCCGGCGGTTTTGTGATTTGCGCGGGGGCACATCGCTGCCCATTTTTGCCAACGCCGAGACGATGGCCGATTTGCGGCGCGTGTTTCGCTATGCCTTCCATGACGGCCCCTGGCCGAAGGGTTACTTCATCCCCGACCCGCGCATCATCACGGGCCCGTTCACCTGCGGCGACGTGGAGATCACTCCCCTGCCCTTGCCGCACGGCCAGTTTACCACGAACGGATACTTGTTCGCCCAGAACGGAAAGAAACAGCTCGCATATCTCAACGATTGCAAGGAAGTGCCGCCGGCGGTGATTGAAGCGGTGCGCGGCGTGGAAGTGGTCGCTTTGGACGCCTTGCGGTACGCGCCGCATCCCACCCACATGTGCCTGGACGAGGCGCTCACCGCCGCGCGCCGCATTGGCGCCGGACGGACCTACCTCACCCATCTGAACCACGATTACGATCACGACCGCGCGCAAGCCGAACTGCCGCCGGGAGTATGGTTTGCCTGGGATGGGTTGAAAGTCGTGGTGGATGCGTGACATGAAATCCATCCAGTTTCTTATTGGCATCGGCGCCGCGCTGGCCCTGTCCCTCCCGGCGCCGTTGCCGGCGCTGGCCGGGGGTGAAGAAGTCGTGGTCGTTTACAACTCGCGCTTGACGGAATCGAAAGCCCTGGCCGATTACTACGCCCGGAAGCGCAACGTGCCGCAGGAACAGGTGTTCGGCTTCAAACTCCCCGTCGGCGATGAGATCTCGCGGAAGGAGTTTCACGAGGACCTGCAACGCCCGCTCGCTCAAAAGCTCGCCGCCCAGAACCTGTGGCAGTTCGGCCCGGGGGAGTTGCCCGGCACCAACGGCCACCCCGTGCCGGCCACCCGGAAAGTCGTCGCGTCCAAGATTCGTTACGCCGTGTTGTGTTACGGCGTCCCTTTGAAAATTCTCCGCGACCCGAACCTGCGCGAACCCGCCGAGGAAACGATGCGCCCCGAGTTTCGCCGCAATGAAGCCGCCGTGGACAGTGAACTGGCCTGCCTGCCTCGCCTTCAGGAAAAGACGGTGCTCGCCGGCCCTTTCGGCAATCCGCTCTTTGGCGTGACCAATGCCGCCCGGCTGCATCCAACCAATGGCCTGTTGATTGTCGCGCGCCTCGATGCCCCCACCCCGCGGTTGGCCCGCGGGCTGGTGGACAAGGCGTTGCAGGCCGAGGCTGACGGTTTGTGGGGGCGCGCTTATTTCGATTTGCGCAATATTACCGAGCCCGCGTACAAGCCGGGCGACGACTGGATTCGCAACGCCGCGCAGCTGGCGCGGCAGGCCGGCTTCGATACCATTGTGGACGAGAATGGCGGCGTCTGGCCCGCCAGTTTCCCGATGGATCACATCGCGCTCTACGTGGGCTGGTACACCGAGCACGTCACCGGCCCTTTCACCCGGCCCGAGGTGGAATTCATGCCGGGCGCCTTCGCCTACCATTTGCACTCGTACAACGCCGCCTCCCTGCGCACCACCAATAACAACTGGGCGGGGCCGCTGCTCGCGAAAGGCGCCACCTGTACGATGGGAAGTGTGGACGAACCCTACCTTGGGGGTACCCCGGAGCCGGCGGTCTTTGCCTCCCGCTGGTTGTTCCTCGGTTTCACGTTCGGCGAAGCCGCCAGCGCCGCCCAGTCCGTATTGTCCTGGCAAACCACGGTGGTGGGTGACCCGCTGTACCGACCGTTTGGCAAAATCCCGCTGGAAGCCCAGCAAGAGCTCGAACAACGGAAGAGCCCATTGATCGAATGGTCCGTCCTCCGGCTGGCCAACCTGGCCCGGATGAACGGCGCGACTCCCGCCACGCTCGCGGTTTCCCTGGAAGAGACGCCCGCAACCAAGGAGAGCGCGGTGTTGACCGCGAAACTGGGCGATTTTTATGCGGCGCAAGGCAAACCGAGTTCGGCCATCGCCGCTTACCAGCGCGCCCTGACCCTGGCCCCATCGCCCCAACACCGGCTCAGCCTGCGCCTGACCCTCGCCGACAAACTCCTGGCGGAGAAACGCCAGGATGAAGCCCGCAAGAACTACGAACTGCTGCTTGCGGAAAACCCGGACTATCCGGACGCGGACCTCATCCGCCAGCGGCTGGCGGCCTTGGCCACCGTCGGGGAGAAGTGAGCAAGCTCCGGCGCCGCCCGGCCCGCGTTGAGGTTGAAGGTGAGGTTTTCAAACTTTCAAACTTCCATCGACGATGTTCGGCTTGACGAAAATCCCGCGACGGAGTCTGCTGGTGCGAAGTTCGCCGGCCCTCGAGGCGAACGGGCCCGCGCCAGTTTAGCTCAGTGGTAGAGCAACGGTTTTGTAAACCGTCGGTCGTCGGTTCAAATCCGACAACTGGCTCCAACTCCCTCGTTACACTGCTATTACACTCTGCCCGCTCTGCTGCTACACTTTCGACACCAAAAGTTTTGCCTAAGAGCATCGAAATCTCAGGAAACTCTAGTTAACTCGGATTTGGTAAAATTTGAGTCTCCAGTGGTTGAGCCTGGGCGGTTCACCACAGCGATCCTCAAAAGCGACTCCCGGAGCTGTCAAACTCCGGGAGTCTCCGCGGCAAAGCAGGGGGATTTCCCAATGACTTTAATTCAGGAGGAAGGCCTTCTTTCCCAACTTGGGCGACCACGATTGCCCCGACAATAGCGCCCACTGTGTCGGTGTCTCCGCCACAATCCAGTGCGACTCCAGCGCCTTTTAAAAATCACGGTGGTGCCGCAGCCAAACGTAGAGCGCGACCGGAACTGAGTGATACGCGTAGCCGGTAACACCCTTCTGTAAACCAAGTGAGTCGGCAAATTCCTCCACTGACTTTGCCGAAACCAGTGCATCCGCCACTTTTTCACAATTGCCGATCCACTCTTCATGGCAACCCAGAACGGATTGGTGTGCCAGCCATTGCTCGATGGGTTCATGCTGATACACAGCCCAAGCCGCTGCCTCGGGCACCGCCAGCCCGGCGGCCTCGGCCTTCGGATCGGTGTGGGTGAGTCGGGTTGAGGCTGAAACGAATGCACGTCGTTTAGCCGGATCGGCGGCGAAAATGAGCCCGCAGTGCTTGGGCAACAAACAACGTGTGTTCGGTGTCATCACTCACCATGCCACGGCCAAACAGGAAGCGGTGCGGCCACTTACCGTGCCACATCCGCCGGATACGATCCTGCGAAATTCCCTCGGCTGCCAACCCCAGCACATCCCCAGCCGCCGTGCCCAGCAATACTCCGGCGAAGCGATTCTGCATATCAGGGGTGAGGGATGATGAGGCCATATCAACGACCTTTTTTGCCATCGACTCTTCGCTCATGTCGGCAAATTCGTCGAACAGGCAATTCACATCCCTTTGCGCTCCAGTTGGCGGACTCAGTCCGCAGGAATGGATTTGAATCCATAGACGACTCCCGCCACACCGCCGGTGACACAGCCCGTCGTATCCGTGTCTCCGCCGAGATTGATGGCCTTCAAAACACAATCGCGATAATTCTCCGTCGTCAGCAGACACCAGAGACTGGCGGCTGCCGCTGGCGCTGAGGGAGGGGAATTGTAATTACCTTCAGCCTGTCTCCGGTTGCATGAGGCAGATCGTCGGAATGAGCGGGCATGGATTCCAAAATCCCCATAACTTTGTTCGTGCGGAAAGCGAGGCATGGCGGTCTAATTCCACAGGTCCTGGGAATCATTCGATAGACGGCGGTGTTCAAGACAGGAAGCAGGAGTTGTCTGGCGGTTAAAACCATAAACCACAGGAGAACCCATGAAGTCGAAGGCACTATGGATGGTGGCGCTCGCGGTGATCACGGGCGCGTGTTCGAGAGGCAACGTGAGCGGCGGGGCGACCAGCAGCGACGAGGTTGCCGAGGCCACGGCCATGATGGGCAACTACGAGGCCCAGCAAAAAGCGGCCGCTGCGGCGCGGGCCAAAGACCCGGTGTGGAAACCAACATGCGGCGAGGTCGGATTGATTCAGGTTGGCGATTCCAAGAAACCCGGGGCGCTGAAGAATTTCTGTCTGAACGCCGAAGGTAACATCCTCGCCTGCTTTGCGCCGCCAGAGCCGCAGAACACCCCGGCCATCCGGGTGTATTCACCGAAGGGGGAGTTGCTGCAGACGCTGCCGCTGTCGATCAAGCCAGGGGCGATCTGCGTGGCGAAGGATGGCTCCATTTTTGTGGCGGGCGATGGGAAGGTGCTGAAGTTGGACGCCGCTGGGAAGGTGTTGGCCTCGGCGGTGTCACCGGTGGCCAACGAGCCGGTGATCATCACCCAGGAGATGGAAGAGATGATCAAGCAATCCGGACGTCCCATCAAGGAGGAGACCGAAAACATGAAGGCCAACCTGGAACGGAGGCGGGCAGATGTGACCGGGCTGGCTGTGACGGAGCAGGACGTTTTCATGGCGGTCGGGGCGCCAAGCGACTTCAGCTACCGGGTCTATCGGTTTGATCACACTTTGGGAAGTCCGCAGCTGGTGGTTGAGAAGCTGCGCGGCTGTTGCGGGCAGATGGATATCCAAACACATGACGGAAAGCTTTGGATTCCGCACAATGCACGTCACAGCGTCGAAAGCCGGGATCGTGACGGGAAACAACTCACCAAGTTCGGCAAAGCCGGCAAAGTGAAAGCGGCTGATTTCGGCGGCTGTTGCGAACCAAAGAACCTGAGGGTGCTGCCGAACGGCGACATTTTGGCGGCCGAGTCTGGACCGCCCACGTGCATCAAACGATTCTCGGCGGAGGGCAAATTCATCGAAGTCCTGGCGGTGACGAAGGAGGATGGCGATTGCGTTCGCGTCACCGTGGAAGTGAGTCCGGACGGGAGCCGCTATTATCTGCTGAATACCAAACGGGACGCGATTCTCGTTTTCGGGGTGAAGAGCTGAGCCTGATTAAACCGCCAAGACCTTCATGAAGCGCTGGTATCAGGGTGGTGGCATTGGTCGGGGGGGGCTGTTGCTGGCGATCGTTTTGTTGGCCATGGGCGGAGTCGTCGGTAAGACCGCGCCGCGTGAACCCGCACCGGTCATGTTGGTGGTCATGGACCCGCTGGCCAAGGAACTGGCCTGCGCATGCGTGAAAGGCTACGGCCAGCGCGATTACCGCAAGCTGGCGGCGCGGTTGCAGACGGCCCTCAAGCAGCCCGTCCGCATCGAGTTCTCCGACGATCTCGCCGAAACCCTCGCCCTAGCCAGTCCGGGGCAGGAAATAATTGTCGTCGGCGAGCAATCGCTGGTCGCACAGAGCGCAAAAGGGGCGGCGCTCAAGTGTCACCCGATCTGTGAACTGACCGACCCGGAAGGCAGCACCACCCTCACCGGCTCGTTCGTGGCTCGATCCGGCGATCCAGCAAGGGAACTGAAGGACATCCCGGGAAGAAAGCTGCTTTTTGGCATGGCCGACACGGCCGAAAACCACGCTGCCGCTCAGTCGGCCCTGCGGGCTGCCGGGGTTGAATCTCCGGCGCCAGCGGGAAAAAGTGCGACCTACACTGATGCGGCGCTAGATGTGTTGGATAACCAATCGGCGCCGCACCCGGTGGCGGTGATTCCCGGTTATGCGGTGCGGTTGCTCGAAGGCTGCGGCAGCGTCAAGCCGGGCGAGTTGAAAATAATTGGAAAAACCCAACCCCTGCCGTTCATCACGGTGTTTATCGCCGACTCCATCCTGCCCGAGAAGGAAAAGCAGATTCGCCAGACCTTGCTGGACATCAAAAGTGACGCCAAGCTGCTCCATGCCTTGGAGAGCCGTGACGGTTTCCAGCCGGTAAATGTCCTCAAGTCTGACAAACCGCAGGCGAACACCGCAGTGGACTGGCCGGATTGGCGCGGGCCGAGTCGCGATGGCCATGTGCCCCGACTACCAGCCCGGTTGCCGGAGACTGCGAAATTCATCTGGAAAAAGGCCGCCATGACTGGCGGCCTTGCCGGTTTAAGCGTCAGCGGTGGGCGACTGATTCTGGCCGAACGTGATTTCGCTGAAGAGCACGACGTCTATCGCTGCCTTCATGCGGACAGTGGCGAACTGCTCTGGCGCGCGGAATTTCCGGCGCGCGGTAAATTGGATTACGGCCAGTCGCCGCGCGCGACGCCGGTCATTCGCGAGGGCAGAGCGTACCTTCTCGGTGCGTTTGGAGATTTGCGGTGTATCAACGTCACGGATGGCAGGCTGGTCTGGAAGCGACAGCTACCGCGTGAGTTTCAGGCGGAATTACCGACGTGGGGCATGTGTTCCACGCCCCTCGTGGTGGATGATCTGCTCATCGTGAATCCCGGCGGTACGAACGCCTCGTTGGCGGCATTGGATCGAAATACCGGTCGCACCCGCTGGACCTCGCCGGGAGCTCCCGCAGCGTACGCAGCCTTCATCTGCGGTGAATTCGGCGGGCGGCGCCAGATCGTGGGTTACGACCAGCATTCGCTTGGCGGCTGGGACGTGAAAACGGGTCGCCGACTTTGGCAACTGGTGCCGCCAACCGAAGGCGATTTTAATGTGCCCACTCCCATCGCGCTAAATGGTGGAGTTATCGTCGCCACGGAGAACAACGGGACGCGATTTTATCGCTTCGACGAATCGGGCCGGATCCTTGCCAAAGCGGCGGCGGAGTTTGCGGACCTGTCCCCTGACACGACGACCCCGGTCGTGACCCGGGGCCGGTTGTTCGGAACCGACCAGGGTCTGCGTTGCCTCGATGTGCAGAATGCCTTGAAGCCCGTCTGGCATCGCGAGGACGACGCCCTGGGCGATTACACAACTCTGATCGCGGATACGGACCGGGTGTTGGTGATCACGCTCGGTGGCGAACTCATTTTGTTGGACGCTCGGACCGACGAGTGCGCCGTCCTTTCACGGTTGCGGGTGTTTGAAAACGACGTGGAGGTCTATTCGCATCCGGCGGTGGTGGGAACGCGGCTTTACCTGCGGGGCGGTTCCAGTGTGGTTTGCCTGGACCTGGCGACAAACTGACGTCATGACCGGCTCAATTAAGACCTTTCTCGTCCTCGGATGGATTGCAGTCGGGGGCGCAGGTTGTTCCCAGCCTCATGCACCAGTGGCGCATGCCAACCTGCTGCCCCCGCTGCGTCCCTATGTGGCGGAGGTTGCGCAGGAGTTGAAGGCCGTACCGGCGGAGCGAAAGATTGTTCTGGCGAAGATCGCCGCAACCATCGCCGCCCGACTGGAGACGGGCGCGGACGCAAACCTGACGTTCATTTGCACGCACAATTCGCGACGCAGCCACATGTCGCAAATTTGGGCCCAAACCGCCGCCTACTACTATGGCCTTAACCGGGTTCATGCTTATTCCGGCGGCACGGAGGTAACCGCCTGTAATTGCCGGACGGTGACTGCCATGCGCCGGGTGGGATTTGATATCCAGGATGCCACCACGGGCGACAACCCGCTCTACTTGGTCCGGTATGCGGATGACCGGCCACCGATCCGTGCGTATTCCAAGCTTTACAATGCAGACGCCAATCCGAAGCATGATTTCATCGCGTTGATGACCTGCAGCGCGGCCGACCGGTCCTGTCCGGAAGTCAAGGGGGCCATCGCCCGGTATGCGATTCACTATGCAGACCCGCGGCTTTGCGATGACACGCCGACCGAGACCACGGCCTACAATGAGCGCTGCCGGGAAATCGCCCGGGAGATGTTCTACATCCTCTCGGAAGTTCGTCGGCTGACGGATGGGACGACACAGCGTTGAGGGAATTCGAAGCAGGCCGGTCCTGATATAGAGTGGGAGAATGTAAACCAATCGGCACTGAGCAGAAATGCCGCGACGAACCTTTCCGCCGGGAGCCAAGGCCAAGGAAAGCGCCACGCCCGACTGCCTCCCGCCACCGCGATCTTGGCGCCGCTCATAGGCGCCGCCCAAGCCTAATGCCTTTCGGAAAATGGACAGGCCAGCGCTCAGACGATGCGGACAACGA
>CAZIJO010000005.1:0-29409 GCA_964539515.1 uncultured Bifidobacterium sp.
GGCGCCGAGCTTGCCGGACTGGCCGAGAAGAAAGGCGCCATCCTCGCCTTCGAGGGCTCGTCATCGCCGCGATCGTAGGTCGAGTAATAATAGGGCGTGTACGCCTCGAACTCGGCGGCGCAGGTATCCACCAGCCGATAGCTCGGCACGAGGCCGAGTTGTTTGCGTTCGGCCCGGATGGCCTCTTCGGTGGTCCCGGTCAAATGGGCGATCTGCCGGTCGGAGAAACCGAGGGACTTGGCTTTGGTGAACAATTCTTGATTCATTTCCACTTCGAAATCCTGCAAAGTAAGCCCGATGAACATTCGACTGGCAAGCTTGCCGTGGCAAAATCGTATGTCGTCGTGCGCCCCTTTGGTTTTCCTGCTGGCTGGTCTGGGTGGTGTTGGGATGTCTCCCGCCGCAACCAGCGACGCGCCGGCCGGCGCGGGGTCGCGACTCCCCCGAACCAATCTGCTCGTTTATCACGGTCACGGTGGCGAGGTGCGGCCGGTCAAATCGGTTTCCGACTGGCAAAAGCGCCGCGCGGAAATTGTGCGCGGTTTCGAGCAAATCGCCGGTTCGTTGCCGGGACGCGAACGCCGCTGCCGGTTGGACCTGCGGGTGGAGCTGAGCACGGACTACGGCAGCTACGAACGACAGCTCATTTCGTACGCCACCGAGCCCGGGTCCCGCGTGCCGGCGTACTTGCTCGTCCCGAAAGTTGCGCTGGCGGCGCAGACCAAAACTCCCGCCGTCCTCTGCCTTCACCCCACCGACATGGAATACGGTCATCGCGTGACGGTCGAAAAAATGCGGGACTACTACCGGGCCTACGCCCATGACCTGGCGGAAAGAGGCTTCGTGGCGCTGGCGCCGGCGTATCCGGTGATGGCGAATTATCAGCCGGACCTGAAGGCGCTGGGATGGCCGAGCGGCACGCTAAAAGCCGTTTGGGACAACATGCGTGGCCTCGATCTGCTCGACTCGCTGTCCTATGTCCGACGCGGGGAATATGGCGTCATTGGCCACTCGCTCGGCGGGCACAACGCGATTTATACCGCCGTCTTCGATCCCCGAATCAAGGTCATCGTTTCCAGCTGCGGTTTCGATTCGTTTCTCGATTACTACAACGGCGACCCGGCGAACTGGCAGCCCGAACGCGGTTGGTGTCAGACGCGTTACATGCTGAGGCTGGCGGAGTATCGCGGGCGGCTGCCGGAAATCCCGTTCGATTTCCATGAACTCCTCGGCGCCCTGGCCCCGCGGCCGGTCTTTGTGAATGCTCCGCTGAATGACTCCAATTTCCAGGCGCGCAGCGTGGATGAAATCGTCGCGACGGCCGCGGCCGTCTACCGGCTTTACGGCAAGGAGGAAGCACTGGAAGTGGCGCATCCGGCAACCGGGCATGACTTTCCGGAAGCGGAGCGCGAGCGGGCTTATCAACTATTGGCGGCCAAACTGCGATAGCCTGTTCAAGACCAGAACCCGCGGGGTGGATAACGAACTTCACGGGCGGGCAAATTCAGACACCACGCACCTACGGGAGACAGACCCGGCAAGGCTCGGAAAAAATCGTGCATCACGTTTCGCACAAGCCTTATGCTGGTCCGATGAATTACCTGAGGGGCATGGGATTAGTTGTGGCATGGTCCGTCGCCCTCTGGGCTCGAGCCGACAGTGAACTGGTTTGCTTTGCAACCCGGGTCGAGGCCGGAGCGGCGGGGGCGGTCGCGTGTTCCGCGCGAACTCTGGTCTACACCAGCCAGTTGATGGGCGACGCGGCATTGCCCGTCTCCCAACAGGCAAGTTCACTTCTCGCCCGGATGAAAACCCTGCTGCGTGATGCCGGCCACGGCGAAGCGCAGCCCCTCCGCTTGGAATGGGTCCTGAGCCAGGGGGCTGCCGCACGGGATATTGAACACGCCATGCAGAGGGAATTTAGCGGACGGCACAAGCCTGCGACGAGCTTGGTCCAAGGCGGCATTGGCCCGGCAGGCATTGGCTATGCCCTCAATGGCATCTATGCGCTCCCGGCAACGGCCAAGCCGGTAAAGGTTGAGGTGAAGCCGGTCGGCCAGGCATGTGTCGCTACCTTGCCCGCGGGCGGCACCACTTATGTGTCCGGGCAGTCGGAGCAAGGTCGGAACACCAAAGAGTCCGCGTTGCTCACCCTGCGCAGTCTGATGCGCACCCTGGCTTTCTTGAAACTTGGCCGGGATGAGGTTGTGCAGTTCAAAGTCTTCCTGCAACCCATCGCCGAGAAGGACGCAGTGTTGGCCGCGCTGGAGGAGATTTATGAACGCAGGCCGGCGGTGCCGCCAGTGGTGTTCGTCGAATGGCTGGGGCAACCTTCACTGGAGATTGAGCTGGTGGCGGCTAGTTCACCGCCGGCGGGTGCGCCAACCATCGAGTATCTAACCCCGCCAGGCATGACCACCCCGACCGTTTATTGCCGCGTCGTCCGGGTGAACTCGCCCGGCCGCATATTCTTCTCAACGCTTACCGTGGACACGATCGGGGACGCCAATGCACAAGCGGAAGACCTGTTCGGCCAACTGGCCCGGTTGCTTTCCGTCACCGGTAGCAGCTTTGAACATCTGGCCAAGGCCACGTACTATGTGAGCGATGATGCCGCGAGCAAGGCTCTCAACGAACTGCGTCCGCGCTTCTACAATCCCCAACGCCCGCCGGCCGCCTCGAAAGCCACGGTCCTTGGTACCGCCGTGCCCGGACGAACCCTGGCGCTGGATATGATCGCGGTCCCGGTGCCTTAGCCGGTGGAATCGATAACGTCCGGTTGTTCACCGCGCGGTCAGTGACCGATCCTCATATGTTGCCCAGGTCAGCACGGTTCTCATAGACCTTGAGAATGGCATCCGCGATGTCGTCCATGTCCGCCCGGGTGCCAAGGAGGGGGCCGGAGGCCCAGATCATCACCATTTCTTCGCAGACCCGGTCGCAATTCGGACAACTCATCTCCTCCCGAAACTGTTCGAGCCGGCGGGCCGAGAACGTCTTTTGGTAAGCCTTGTTCATCCGGATGTGATCAACCCACGGCTCGCGATGCAGACCCCGCTCGATGTACGGGCTGAGACTGACCCCTTCCGCTTCCATCGCCTTGAGGAACTGACTGCGTGTTGCCCCGTTGAAATGATCCTGCTGGTAGCTCATCGCGTACAGATAGAAGGAGCCGCTCATTGTGCCCTCGTAGAGCTTCTGCGGGACGATGCCCGGACATCCGCGCAGCTTCGCGGTGAGATACGCTGCATTTTGATTCCGGCGAACAAACCGATCCTGGGCGCCGGCCAATTGCGCCAACAGCACCGCGGCTTCGAACTCGTTCATCCGGTATTTCGGGCCGATTACTTCGGTGCGGCCCCGACGGGAAGTCCCGTGATTGTGAACGGTGTAGCATTTGTCCATCAGTTCTTCGTCGTCTCCAATGATCGCGCCGCCTTCGCCGCAAGCGATCGTCTTGCTGCTTTGAAAGCTGAAACACCCCAGCGGCGCGATCGTCCCCAGTTTTTTTCCCTGATACTCGGACAAGTGCGCCTGGGCGGCGTCTTCGATCACGGCCAGATTGTGCTGTCTGGCAATCGTCATGATGCGCTCGAGGTGGCAGGGTTGGCCCATCATGTGGACCGGCATTATCGCCCGGGTGTTTGCCGTGATCCGCTTTTTCACATCCTCCGGGTCGAGTTGGTAGGCCGCCCGGTCCAGATCCGCGAGGACCGGCAGGGCGCGCGCGGACAGGATGGCCGCAATGGTGCCGGGATCGGTGTACGGCGAAGTGATGACCTCGTCCCCCGCACCGATGCCCAGGGCTTCCACACAGGTGTGCAGCGCCTGCGTGCCGGAACCGGTCGCGACACAGAAACGGGAACCCAGCAGTCGGGCATATTCCTTTTCGAAAGTAGGGACCGTGCCGGAAGTCGATTGGATGCGGCACCAAATCCCGCTCCGGGTGGTCTTCACGACCGCATCCACGATCTGATCATCCACATAAGGCCAGGCGGGCCACGATTTGTTTTTTCGCACGGGTTCGCCGCCGAGGATGGCAAGCTTGCCGGCTTTCCTGGCAACGTCTGCATAGGCCGGCAGGTTCGTGGCCGCCAGCGCCCCCAACGAACTGGCGGAGGCCGCCGCAATGAACTGACGTCGGGTGAGGTTGTGCTTTTTCATCGGATGATTACAAATGGGGTCGCACCGCGAACAAGTCCGTGCGCACCTGGTTGCCGGTTTTGATTCGCCCCAGCGAATAGACCGTGCCGTCCCTGCCCACGGCGATGGAGTTGACGTAGAGTGGGCGTTCACCATTTTCGTAGAACACGGCGCCGTGGTCGGTATACCGGCCGGTCGGAATATCCCAGGTGATCAAGTGCAAGTTTTCGAGTCCTTTCGCCTCCCCCATCGCCGTGGTGGCTTTGCCGGCCACCCGTTTGCCATTGGCGTAAATCGGGCCGCCCGTCATGTAGTAAATCGTGTTGGCATCCGGTCCGGAAGCGAAGCCGAGATAGCCATAACTGAACTGGTCGAACATGCCGGTGCGTTTCGAAGGTTCGGAGGTGATCCGGTCGAGGACCTCGATGCGCTCGGCGCGGGGATCGTAGCGGAATAGGTAACCGGAGTTGCCATGCACGGCGTATATCATCTGGTCGCTTGCCCGCCAGAACGTCTGCCGCCAGTTGTAACCCATGTGACCCGGCGAAGCCGGATCATACAGTCCGAAGTAGTCCTTTTTCATGTCCTCGGCCGCGACGGGCGCCACGGTGTCGGTGTCGGCCCGATATCGCAGAATGGTGCCCTCCGCCGTGGTGAAATAGGCCGAGCCGTCGTCCTGGTTGACGGCGATGGAACGGCACACGGTGCGATACGCGGCCCCCTTGCCGTTCTCCCCTTCGGCGCACATTTTTCCGAAGTTCTTCCATGACTTCGCCGCCAGGTCGTACCGGAAGAACATTCCGCTGGGCCAGGTGAGACCAAACATGCGGCCCCGGCGCGGGTCCATGCTCGTTGCCAATACGCCTTCGCGGTCCGGCACAATCCCGAAATCCTCGAACTTCCCCGATTTCAAATCGTAGGCCAGAAGGTGTCCGCCGGGGTATTCCTTGTAACCCGGCGGCGGGATGCCCATCTTCTCCATGCCTTCCACAATGCTGTAAACCCCCACATGCGTGGAGAAATAGAGCCGCCCATTCGCCTCGACGAAATTCACGTGGCTCTTGCCTTGCGGAATGGTCTTCAACCCTTTTTCGCCGCACGCTTCCGTGAGATCGCCCACCTGTTGAATCATCTGCGTCTTCGGGTTGAAGCAAAACATCTTCGCGCCAACGTCAATGTTCTCGGAACTGAGGACGTAATAAATATTGCCGTCGCTGGCGGTGCCCATGCCATTGTAGGTATCATGAGCGAGCGGAAAGCCGGAGTCGTAGGTCTTGGCGGTGAGCTTTTTGCCGGTGTATGAATTGCCGTTTGGGAGCAGCAGTGGCTGTGCGGGCGCCGCGGCGAGAGCCAACAGTCCCGGCACCAGCAGCAGGGGAATCGTGCGCGGTGTTTTCATAAATGAGCGGGTTCAGCGGCTGGGGGGCACGGGCTGCGGCTGGCGGGCTAGCTGCACGCCCATGGTGGTCACATGGTATTTGGCCAGCATGTTTGGCCGCTCCCAGGCCGGCACGAGCTTCGGATTGCCGACGTATTCGAGAAACCGGCGAACGACGAGCGCGAAATGGGCCTCGTGGCTGACGCGCAAGACCCCGGGAATCTCCAGCCGGATACCAGCGGGTTCGTCGCGCACCTCCAGCCCCGGGTAATCGACTTGCAGCGCGGCCACGCGCTTGCGAACCGCCGCCAGCACCCCGGCGGCTTGTTCCGGCCGATTCGGCAGCACATAAATTTCACGCCGATAATCCTGCTCCCGGCCCTGCCGGATTTCCACGCGCGACGTCTCACCCTGAAACACGGCAAAATCATGGTCCTTCACTCCCGGTGGGGCTTCGAAGTCCCATTTGACCTCCAGTCTTACCTGGACCCCGCGCACGGTGTAGCTGACGGTATTGTTGCAGAAATAGGGCAACGAATTGTTCACCACGCTCGCCCGCAAGAAATCAGGAAACTCGCCAATGCCCGTCACTTGCTTGAATTGCTCGCGCGTGAGTGTTGTTGGCCAGCGGGCCCCGCGCAGGACCTGAATTTCCTGGTTGACGTCGATTGCCTGTTCGGGAAACAGAATCCACGGCACGATGTCCACCAAGTGCGTGCCCACGTCCGTCAGGCCTTCGCCTTGCTGCGCGATGTCGAAGAACCAGGTCGGGCGCAGATTCGGCACCCCGCCAACCTCCTTGAACAGGTAATGCACGCTCTCGATCTGAACCGCCGGCCGCTCCACCGATCCCCTCTGGCGTTCGCCAAACACTGCCCGGTCATTGACCAGCGCCCGGGCGAGCAGGAACGTGATTTCGAACCGCTCCGTCATCGCGTCCCCTGCGGCCACCCCTGCGGCCTCCGCTTCTTTGAGCGCCGCACCCAGTTTTGGCAGGTCGCCCACTTCAATTACCCACGGCTTGTCCGCGAGCACGGGCAGTCGGCGGCCCACAATCTTCCCAATGCGATCGATCTTTCCGCGGTTTCTGCCGGAAAGCACCACCAGGCCTTCGCGGCGTTCCGTCAGCATTCGCTCGAAAAAATCCGGCCCGGTGTGGACCTCGAGTTGCCAACGCGTTGGGTTATCGTGCCGGAGATTAAACTGGGCGACGCGGTTTAGATGCGCGGTCAGGTCCGGGCCCAACGGGGCATACACGTGAACCTTATCGGAAATCCCCGGCAGCATCTCCCGCTGGAACAACGCGGCGTGGAAATGACCGGGGTCGAGCGTGATGAGCGTGAGGTCGCCGCCGATGGCGGGGAGCGTGCAGAAAGCCAGCGGAAGCAGGCCGCTTCGCAGCCAAAGCCGCCGCAAGCGAGGCAACACTCCGGCGGGCTCCAAGATTGAACCCGGAGCTGGTTCGTTTCGGAGCCCTCGCTTGCTGGCAATCTCGAGAATTGCTTTCATCCTCGCCGCCTCCCGATTGAATTTTAGCGGCTACGCCTTCGCCAGGTCGCCCGCGTGCTTTTGAATCTTCCGGACCGCATCGGCAATCTGTTCCATCTCCGCGCGCGGGCCGAGCAGCATGTTTTGCGTGAACCAAACGGCTTCGCCGCAGAGCTTTTCGTTTTGCGGGCAGGCACGATTTTGCTCCAGCCAGTGTTTCATGCGTTTCTCGCCGTAAACTTTCAGAAAGTGCTGGTTCCGGGCGAGGCTGGTTACGTAATTGTCCTGGTTCAGCGCGCCGTAGCCGCTGGAGCCGGGCACCCCTTCGCTGCCCAAGGCCGCCAGGAATTTCGCGCGATCAAGTCCGGCGAACCGCGTTTTGTCATAGCGGAACATGTAGAGATGGTAGGCGCTGCGAGTGACTCCCGCGTAAAGCTTGGCCGCTTGGATGCCCGGGATTTCATGCAACAGCTGCGTCAGATAATTCGCGTTTGCCGTGCGGCGATTGGTCTGATCGATTACGCGCGCGAGCTGGGCCAACAGGAGGTTGCCTTGGAACTCGGACAGTCGCAGATTCGAACCACGCGTGCCGGAATACGCAAAGTTGTAGCCACTGGCTTGTTTGGCCCGGCCTTGGTTATGGAAGTTGTAACAGTTCTCGGCGAACTCCTTGTCATCGGTGAGCACCGCCCCTCCTTCCCCGGAGGTGAGATTCTTGCTGGCCTGAAAACTGAAGCAGCCCGCCAGCCCCCAGGTGCCGACTTTCTTTCCGCGCCATTCTGCCAGATGCGCCTGGCAGGCATCCTCGATCACGGGAATTTTGTGCTTCCGGCTGACCTCCATGATGATGTCAAGATCCGCCGGCGAACCGCCGATATGCACCGGCATGATCGCTTTGGTTTCCCGGGTGATCGCCGCCTCGATCTTGCTCGCGTCGATTTGGAAACTCTCAATGTCGGAATCGACAAATATGGGGAGCGCGTAATTCAACACGACGGCGTTATAGGTCGCGACGAATGTGTAGGGCGGGATGATGACCTCGTCGCCCGGGCCGATGTCCAAAGCCCCGAGCGCCGTGGTGAGCGCACTGGTGCCACAGGAAGTCGCCAGGCAATGCTTCGCGCCGGTCACCTTTCTGTACGCGTCCTCGAAGGTTGCCACCGCGCTGCCGTTGCCGCGAAACCACTTCCCGCTGCGCAATGTCTCCAGCAGCGCCTGCTCCTCGGTCTGATCGAACACCGGCCACGCCGGGAATGTGCCGGGGTGGGATTTGACGCCGCCCAGGCCGGCGGGTTTTCCGTCCGCGGCGGCGGCCCGTACTAAGTTGGGAAAACCGAATGCGAGTCCGCTTCCCGCGATGGATGTGGCGCTGATGAAATCCCGACGATTCATTCCTGGGTTCATGATGATGCCTCCCGATGCGTTTGGCCGATAGGCTGCCATATCATGTTAGTGAATTACTGCTAGCATGATTGTTCGTCAAACTAATTATCTGGCGCGGATTGGCCCCCGGTGAGGTTCAGCCCTGGTAGGGGCGAGTGCTTACCGTCAGCTGGGTTTGCTCCAAACGTCAAGCTCCGGCTTGATTGAGCTCCGCGTGAGTTGTCCGGGTTCTTGAATCGCAAGTGGATAGGCGGGCATGGCGGTCGCCCGTTTTCAAATTCGTTTTTACAACAACTCGAATGGAAATGACTTGCGCTTGCTCAGGTCGTCGGTCCGAATCGCGGACCCCAGGCGGCTGCCAATTGCTTGCCGGCTTCCCGCAGGTCGGCATGTTCTGCTGGCGTGAGCGGTTTCCAGCGCTTGACCCATTCCACGTTTTGCTGCACTTCCTCGACGCCGTACACGCCGACCACGGCGCCGGCCACGCCTTCGATGCCGAGACTGTAACGCAGCGATCGCTCGAGGTATTCCGCCGGCAGCTTGGCGGGGCCGCGCTGCTTATAGCCGGCAAAGTTGTTGCGATGGCCGCCAAAAACTTTCATCGCGAGAATCCCGCAGTTGTGTTGCCGCGCCAGCGGTAAAACCGCTTCCTCGAAGCGGTACTGGTGATAGTCCGCAAAATTCAGGGCCACCATCAAAACGTCAACCTCGCCGGTCTTGAGGATGTCCGCAAAGCGCGGCGGGTGATTGTGGCCGGTGATGCCGATGAACCGCGCCCGGCCTTTCTCCTTCATCTGTTTGGCGAATTCCATCGGCCCGCCCGAGGCAAGGAGCATCGCCGGATCGTGCTCGCCCGCGTTGTGGACATGCAGCAAATCCACGTGGTCGGTCTTCAACAGCCGCAGCGATTGCTCGAAGCTCTGCTGCATGCGCGCGGCCGCCGCCTTGGCGTCGGGACCCTCGGGCCAGGCCTTCGTTGTGAGGAAGACCTTGTCGCGCCACGGCGGCAGGATTTCGCCGAGATAAGCTTCCGCATCATCATAAATGCGGGCGGTGTCGACGTAGGTTATGCCGGCCTCCAGCGCGGCGCGATAAACCGGCACCCCCACCGCCGCACCCGGCATGCTGTGGCCTATCGGCGCGCTGCCCAACCCAAGCATCGTGATCTTTGCGCCGGTCCGCCCGAGGACACGTTGCGGGATGCCGGCGGCATTCTTGCCGGCGTCTGCGTTCAAGCTCGCCAACAAAGGAGTTGTGCCGAGCGCAGTCGCACCCGCCAGCGCGCCAAAGCGGGCCAGAAATTCCCGTCGTGCCAACCGGTTGGATTTCAGGTCGTGCATGGGGGAATCAATACTACCCGCGGTCGGTTTTGCAATCGGCAAATCGCAATCCTCTCATCTCATGTTCGGTGGGTTCGGTCAGCCGTCCGGCGGAGTGTCGGAGTGTGGCGGAGTTGACCTCCTCCAGGCCTCCCAGTATTGTCACGCTTGTGACGTTCGCCCGGTGTCAAACTGGAGTCCAAGAAACCTTGCGTATTGTGGGGATGAAGGGTGTGAGTGAGATTGGGTTGCCCGATTGCGCCACTGCGGTGCGAGATCAGCTTGCCAGCGGGTGCAAAATGGAAATCCGCCTTCGCTCGCCGGGGAGAAACAGTCGCTTTTCAAAGCATCCGTAGCTCAATTGGATAGAGCTTCTGACTTCGGATCAGAAGGTTACAGGTTCGACTCCTGTCGGATGCACCATTCTCAGTCGCGCACTTGCAGAGCACATAAGCTCCGCAAGTCCTTTTTCTTGCTGATAAATCCCGGACGAATGGAGGCGAAACCGTGCCGACTGGCCCCGGTCATCACTTGAATGCCCGTCGGTCACTAGATTCCGTGTCGGTAAGCAGAAGGCATTCACGATTCTTTAGCCCAGGGTTGCCATGAGACACAAGCCCCTTGCGGGCTTGTGACACCCTGCCGGCATTGCACCATGCCCTGGCTTCCGCAGACCATACGGGTTCGAGAGCCGCTTCGAGGCTGTGAGGTCGAAGTCGGTGTGGTCGATGGGGTGGCGGTTTTTGGGAATGCTGGTTTCGGACTCGGTGGTAACGCCGTGCGGTTCACAGCCATCGCGGGAGCCGCTTCTGGTTTCCTGCAGCAAGCACTCTGTTCCGTGCTGGTTTGGCGTGTTCCATCAGTGGAACACGCCCGCTCCACTGGCGGAACGGATTCACGGTCGATTCCCCCATTAGCCAGCAAACTCAGGACTTTTATGACTTGGCACGTACGCTGCGATTGGGCACACGCCATCGGCAACGTGAGCAAAAAGCGCGTTGCCCGCGGCGAACTTGAATGAACCGAATCCAAACCCTCGTCCGACTATTCGTTGTGGTATTTTGTTTCTTCGCCCTTTCCCGGGCGAGTGATGCGGTCGCTCAGTCCGTCTGGATTGCGACCAGCAGCGGCAATTGGGGCAACCCGTTGAACTGGGCCAGTGGGGTTCCCGCCATTGCCAATGCCGCGCTCATCACCAATGCTCCTTCAAAAGTCGTTACCGTTGATCTCAACACCCCCGAGGTCAATCGCGCGGCACGGCGGATGGATTTGAACGCACCCCTTGGCAGTACCAACACCCTCCGGCTGGACCAGCTTGGCCTGTCTCCGTTTCAACTCGCCAACTCGTTCAATCTCGATAGTGGCAGTTTCCTGCAGATTTCCAACTCGGTCCTGGTGCTCGATGGTGCGGCGGGCGGCAGCTTCAACCAGTTCGCCGGTGAAATCTCCCTGGCCGGTGGCGGTCTGATCACGACCAACAGCGATCTCCTGGCCACCAATGGCCAACCGGGTTTGCGTCTCGGCCGAGCCGGAATCGGCCGGACCACATTGCATTTCGGCGAGATTTTCGCCGCCGGCGAACTGGTGGTGGGCGGTCTTGGCGGAGCGAATGGTTTGCTGATCCAATCGAACGGTCTCGTGCGAGCGTCTGGGATCCTGTATGTCGCCGATGATCCCGGGTCGGAGGGGGCGGTTGAGGTTCATGGCGGGACTTTGATTGCCACGAATGCCTCGGCCCGCGTGGGCGATGACGGCAATGGCACGCTGTCGCAATACGGCGGATTGGTCATGATGGATGGCGCATCGGTCGGGCGCGGCTCGAATGCGGTCGGGCGCGTGAATGTGCGCGGCGGGGTGATGCAACCTGGCAGTCTTTCGCTCGGTCGTTTTGCGACCGCCCATGGCACGCTGGAAGTCTCCGGCGGCACGCTCGACATGAGCACCAAGACGCTTTACGTCGGCCGGGAAGGTGCCGGCCTGGCCGTCTTCTCCAATGGAGTCGCCCTGGTCGAATCGCTTCTCATCGCCGCCAGCAACACGGCATCCGGCTCGTTGCAACTCCGGGGCGGCGCGCTCACCATCGGTCAACTCATCGCGACCCGGGCCAGCGCGCAAATCCAGTTCAGCTCCGGCGCGCTCGTGGTCACGCAGGCCACCACCGTCGCCAACGGTGCGGCCTTCATTATCGGCGACAACACCCAGCCCGCCGTGCTCCAGCTCGACGGCGGCACGCACAATTTTCCCAACGGCCTCGTGATTTCGTCCAATGCCACCCTCAAGGGCACCGGCACGGTGGTCGGCCCAATCACGGTTCTGCCCGGGGGCAGCAACCAACTCGGGGTCGCGCCAATCTCCGTGACGCTAACCCCCGCGCTCGACAACGGTCAGTTCCGCTTCTCGTTCCCCAGCACGACCGGCAGGCTCTACGACATCCTGGCCGCGACTAATTTCGCCGCGCCAGACTGGCAGTGGCAGACCACTCTCAGCGGCACGGGCGCGCTGCTCAGCTACACCAACTCGTCGTCCGCCGGTCAGCGCTTCTTCCGCGTTTGGATTCATTGAGGAGGTCGTATGCGTTTTCTGTTTTACTCCCACGATGGCTTTGGCCTCGGTCACACCTGCCGCAATCTTGCGATCGCCCGCGCGCTGACGGAACTTGCCCCGCGCGCTTCGGTGCTGCTGGCAACCGGTTCGGACGACGTGACGCGCCTCGGCGTGCCCGATCGGGTGGAGGTTCTCAAGTTACCCGGCCTTCGGAAGCTGGCCAATGAATCCTATGCCTCCCGCTATCTGGGCGTGCCGCCTGAAGATGTGCGCTTGCTGCGCTCCCGCCTCCTGTTGAGCGCCATTGAGTCCTTTCGCCCGGATGTGCTGCTCGTGGACAAGCATCCGTTTGGCGCGGGTGGCGAATTGAAGGATGCCCTCGCCGCACTCCGCAAGCTGGGTGGGAAGGCCGTGCTTGGGCTGCGGGACATCCTCGATGATCCCGAAACGGTTCGCGCCGAATGGTTGCCCCACCATCTGCCGGGCGCGATTCCCGCGCATTACGATTCGGTGCTGGTCTATGGCCAGGCGCACATATTCAATACCGCCGACGCTTATGATTTCCCGGCTTCGCTCCGTCAGCGCACGCACTACGCCGGTTACGTGACGAACCCCGCCGGCTCCGGCAATCCGCACGCCTTTCCACCCCACCACGATCCCGAGCGGCCGGTCGTGATTGCCACGGTGGGCGGTGGCGAAGACGGATTCCATTTGTTGAAAAGCTTTCTGCAGGCGGCCACCAATGCCCCGTGGCGGGCGGTAGCTGTCACCGGGCCGATGATGTCCCTGGCCGAGCACTCGGATCTGGAACTATTGGCCTCCGCGAATGCGATTCCTCTGCACACGTTTGTGCCGGGGCTGAATCACTGGTTCGCATCGGCCTCCGCCGTGGTGTGCATGGGCGGCTACAACACCATCACGCAAACACTGGCCGCCGGAGCGCCGGTCGTTTGCGTGCCGCGGGTCCAACCTCGTCGGGAACAACTCGTCCGCGCTGAAGCCTTTGCCCGCCTCGGTCTGCTCCGGCTGATAAATCCCGCGGAACTCACCCCGGAGCGTCTGCGCTCTGAAATCCAAACCGCCATCGCCACGCCGGGCGGCGAACTGCGTCAACGCCTCCAGCGCACGGTGGAATTCGACGGCGCGGAATTTGCCGCGCATCATCTGCTGGCTGTCGCTCGCACCGCCTGCGTGGACAACCGCCACGTGGCCGCCCCCAAAATCAGCGCATGAACGCCGAACCCGCCGTCGCCTATGTCGTGAAGCGTTACCCCCGCTTCTCCGAAACGTTCATCGTGAACGAAATCCTCGCGCATGAGGCCGCCGGCCACCGCGTCGAGATCATCTCGCTCTACCCGCCGAACGATACGCATTTTCAGGATGCCATCTCGCGCGTCCGCGCGCCGGTCACCTATCTGAGCGCCGAAGGCCTCAAGGCGGTGGAACTCTGGAACGCCCTCGAACGCGCGGCGGAAACGCTGCCAGGCCTGTGGCCGCACCTGGCCGCCGCGCGGGGTGCAGAGGTGCGGGAAGTCTATCAAGCGGCCCGCCTCGCGCGGCTGGCGCGGGAACGCGGGATCGGTCTGCTGCACGCGCACTTCGCCTCCACTGCCACGGAAGTCGCCCGGCTGGCAGCGCGCTTCGCCGGCATTCCTTTCACCTTCACGGCGCACGCAAAGGATATCTTTCACGAGTCAGCCAACGCCGCCGATCTGCGTCGCAAACTTTCCGAGGCTGCCACGGTCATCACGGTGAGCGAATTCAATGTCACGCATCTGCGCCGTGAGTTTGGCTCGGCGGCCCGTACGGTGCGTCGCCTCTACAATGGCTTGCATCTGGATCGTTTCACTTTCACGCGCCCGGAGCCGCGCGGGCCTCGCATTGTTTCCGTCGGTCGGCTTATCGAGAAGAAGGGCTTCGAGGTGCTGGTCAACGCCTGCCATTTGCTCGCCCGGCGGAGCGTGGACTTCACCTGCGCCATCATCGGGACGGGCGAGCGCGAAGCCGCGCTCCGTCGGCAGATTGACGAACTCGGCCTGAGCCAACGGGTGCAACTCCTGGGCCCGCGTCCCCAGGCCGAAGTCATCGACCACGTGCGGTCAGCCGCGGTCTTTGCCGCCCCGTGTGTTGTCGGGGCGGACGGCAACGCCGACGGCCTGCCGACCGTCTTGCTTGAAGCCATGGCGCTCGGCACGCCGTGCGTTGCCACCGATGTCACGGGCATTCCCGAAGTGGTTCGCGATGGCGAAACCGGTTTGCGGGTTGCGCAACACGATGCGGCCGGACTCGCGGACGCGTTGGAACGCCTGCTATCCGACACCGCTTTGCGCGTGCGGCTGGCGACCCAGGCCAGAAAGTTGATCGAACGGGAGTTCAACGCCAGCCAGAACACCGCCGAGCAATGGCGATGGTTTGAGCAGGCCATTCATGGGCAGCCAACAACCGCGCCGCCGCTGGTGGCAACAAACGAACTCGCTGCCGCGGTATGAAATCACCGCGCATCGCCTACCTCTGCGCCGATCCCGGGGTGCCGGTCTTCGGACGCAAGGGGTGTTCGATTCACGTTCAGGAGGTCGTGCGCGCCTTGCGCCGTCGCGGGGCCCAGGTCTCGCTTTTTGCCGCGCGCTTTGACGGGCCGCAACCCGTTGATCTCCGTGATGTCACCACGCATGCGTTGCCGTTTCCGCGCGAGGGCGATCTTGCCAAGCGCGAACAGCTTTGCCTGCAGGCCAATCATGAGCTGAGCCGCCTGCTTTTCGCAACCGGCCCATTTGATGTCGTTTACGAGCGCTATTCGCTCTGGAGTTATTCCGGGATGAGCTACGCGCGGGCACGTCGCATACCCGGCCTGCTCGAAATCAACGCCCCGCTTATCGAGGAACAGGTGACCCATCGTGGTTTGGTGGATCGCGCCGCGGCCGAACAGGTTGCCACGCGCGCGTTCCGGGAGGCGTCGGCATTGATCGCGGTGTCCGATGAGGTTGGCAGCTACCTGCGCGCCCGGGGCGCACGTGCCGACGCGGTGCGGGTGATTCCCAACGGCGTGAATCCGGTTCGCTTTCCAACCGAGCTCACCCCCGCCTGGGGTTGGCCTGAGAATCAAACGACTTGCACCATCGGATTCGTTGGCACCCTCAAGCCCTGGCATGGCGTGACGGGGTTGATCGAAGCGTTCGCGCAATTGCATCAGCAACACCGCAACACCCGACTGCTCATCGTCGGGGACGGTCCCGAGCGCGCGCGGTTGCAGGGGCGCGTAAACGAACTCGGCCTTGCCGACGTGGCGCACTTTGCTGGCGCGGTGGTCGCCGATGATATTCCCGGATGGTTGAGGGCAATGGATGTCACCGTCGCACCCTATCCGAAGCTGGACCACTTCTACTTTTCACCGTTGAAGGTTTACGAATACATGGCCGCCGGGCGGCCGGTCGTCGCCAGTCGCATCGGCCAGTTGAGCGACTTGATTCAGCATGAGCAGAATGGATTGCTGTGCGAGCCGGGCAATGTCGACGACCTGAAACGTCAACTGGACCGGTTGGCCGTGGACGTGGCATTGCGCCATCAGCTCGGGGCCGCCGGACGCAAGACCATCCTGTGCGGCCACACGTGGGATCATGTGGTTGAGCGGATTCTCGCTTTGGCATGCCGGGCTGATTCCAACGGCGGCGACATTCAACTCGCCTGCGACCCCCTCACGCAACCTTCGGCCACCCTTTCCCCATCGGGTGGGGAGAGGGACGGGGTGAGGGGACCCTCGATTCACCACGCCGCATGAAATCTGTTCCGAAGGAAACCTCCCGCTCCGCCAGCTTGCTCGATTTGCTGCGGCATTTTGGCCCGGAAATCCGTGCGCAACGCCGCTGGGTTGGGCTGTCGTTGGCGGCATTGTTCGCCGAGGTCGGTTTGCGGTTGCTGGAGCCATGGCCGCTTAAAATCGTCTTCGACCATGTTCTCGGCACCCGATCCTCAACCTCGACCAGCCCGCTGGAATGGCCGGCCAGCTTGACCCCCATCGAGGGGCTGACGCTGGCCGCCGTGGCGCTGGTCGGCTTCACCGGCTTGCGAGCCCTGGCGGCGTATTGGAACTCCGTCGGCTTCGCCATCGTCGGCACGCGAGTGCTGGCCTCGGTGCGCACCCGGCTGTTCCGCCATTTGCATCGGTTGCCGCTCTCGTTCCATAACCGCTCCCGCAGCGGCGATCTCGTCGTCCGGGTCATCAGCGACGTCGGCATGTTGCAGGATGTAACGGTTACGGCGCTCCTGCCACTCGTGGCGCGCCTGCTGATTCTCGCGGGCATGGTTGCAGTGATGTTTTGGATGAACTGGCAGCTCGCCCTGCTCGCCCTCGGATTGCTGCCGCTGTTCTGGCTGCGCACGGTGAAATTGACCCGCGATCTTCGCGAGGTGGCACAAAAACAACGCCGCCGCGAGGGGGCGATGGCGGCTACGGCGGCGGAATCCTTTTCCGGCATGAAGATTGTGCAGGCGCTCGCGGCGGCCGATGCGTTTGCCGATGCGTTCGGAAGCCAGAATGACAAGTCGCTGCAGCAGGATGTAAAGGGCAAACGCCTTGCCGCCAGCATCGAGCGTTCAGTGGATTTTCTCATCGCCGGCGCGACCGCACTGGTGCTCTGGCAGGGAGCGAGGCTCGTTCTCGCCGGCCAGTTGACGCCTGGTGAGCTGCTGGTGTTCCTGGCCTATTTAAAAAGCGCGTTCCGACCGGTGCAGGACTTTGCCAAGTTCACCGGCCGCCTGGGCAAGGCCAGTGCCGCCGGCGGGCGAGTCATCGAATTGCTGGAGGCCGAACCCGAGGTTGCCGACCACGCCGGCGCGGTGGAAGCTCCCGAGTTCCGCGGCGAGATTGTTTTCAAGGACGTTTCCTTTGGTTATGAACCGGGACGACTGGTGCTGGACAATGTGAGCTTCACCGTGCGCGCCGGCCAGATGGTTGCGGTGCTTGGCGAGTCCGGCATCGGCAAATCCACCTTGCTCAGTCTCCTCGCGCGTTTGCACGAACCTGCCAGCGGCCGCATTCTGATTGATGGCCGCGAGCTTCGCGATTACCGCGTGGATTCGCTTCGTCGGCGGCTGGGCATTGTGCTGCAAGAAAACGTCCTGTTCGCCGGCTCGGTGCGCGACAACATCGCCCTTGGTCTGCCCGACGCCACTGACGCGCAGGTGGAAGCGGCCGCCCGGCTGGCCAATGCGCACCACTTCATCACCGAGCTGGCAGACGGTTACCACACCTTCGTGGGCGAACGCGGCGCCACACTTTCGCAGGGACAACGACAGCGCATCGCCATCGCCCGGGCCGCCATTCGCGGCGCGTCGTTGATGCTGTTCGATGAACCGACCACGGGGCTTGATGAAGCCAACGAGCGCGCCGTCCTGGAAGGTCTGCGCAACCTGAGCCGGGGGCATACTGCCATTTGGGTCACGCACAACGTCCGTCATGCGGAACTGGCGGACGTGGTCTTGCGGATGGAATCCGGACGCATCCTTCCCACCGCAAGGACTCGCCCGGACACGGTGCCGGAGGAAAGCTATGCTGTCACCGACTGAACGAGAACTGGTCCAACGCGACCCGGCGCTCCCCGGCCTCGAGCGGTTGCTGGATGCGGCGGCCTTCCGCGACGCCCTCCAGACCGCGGCCGGGCTGTCGATCCTCTCGGCGCGCTTGCGGTACCTGCGTTACAAGCCAGCCCAAAATTGCCTCGCAGCCTTCACGCTGAACCTGGGCGGCATTGAAGTGGAGTGCCACGCCAAGGCGTATCGTCTGGTGGACGCGACCAAACTGGACAAAGTCCGCCGGCGTCCCTGTTACGACGGGCCCTTGGGCGGGGGCCGCTTCGTCTGGCCGCACCTCGGAATCGAAGCGTGCGTTTTCCCGAACGACAACAAATTGGATTCCCTGCCACTGCTGGCGGACCCGGTGCGGCGCGAGGACTTTCTCCGCCGGCATTTGCCCGGCCGGGCCGATTTGTGGCGGAGCACCGTCCGCACATTGGCCTACAAACCGGAGCGGCGTTGGGTGGGCGCGCTCGAAGTCGATGGCGTGCCGCGCGCGGTTTGCAAGCTCTACGGCAAATCCGCCTTCGACGACGTGCGGGCCAAGGCCAGGCACTTTGCCTCCGGCAAAGGGTTGAATGTCCCGCTGTTGTTGGGCCGATCGAAGGGCCGACAGGCGCTGTTCTTCGGCTGGGAGCGCGGGGAGGTGCTGAGTCAGTTGCTGCTCAAATCAGATTTTGCCGCCGCCGCCTTGGAGCAGGTCGGCGGGGCACTGCATGAATTGCAGCAGCAGGAAATGCCGGGCCTGCCCGCACGTTCTCCCGAAATCGTCACGCGCACTCTCCGGGAGTTGGGAGAGTTCATTGCGTTCCTGTTGCCGGAGGTTGGGGCGCGCGTTCGCAAGCTGGCCGCGGAGCTCGCGACCGCGATCCGGACGCTGCCGCCGGATAACGCGACGATTCATGGCGACTTTTATGCCAAGCAGGTTCTGCTCGAGGGCAATCGTGTGACCGTCCTGGACCTTGATGAAGCCGCCTGCGGTGATGCGCTGACGGATCTGGGATCATTCATCGCGCATTTGGAGCGCGAAGTCATCGCGGGCCGTTTGTCCGCCGGACAGAGCCAGGCCTGTCGCGATCAGCTCCTGGCGGGATATTGCCGGAGCGGTGGCCGGGTGGACGAGGGGCGGCTCGAGTTGCACACCGCGGAACGGTTGTTCGCCCGGGCGGCGGACTTCTTCCGTACGCTGCATGATGATTGGGGGCAACACACCGAGGCGCTGATCTCCCGCGTCGAGGGATTGCTGGCGGCAGCGCCCCACGGGACGTCGTCACGGCGGACGCATGATCCCAAGCTGCCCATGTTGGAGCGGGCGTTGTCACCGCTGGTGGTGGCGCCAGACCTCACCAAACTGCTAAGCCGGCCGGACGGCCGGGTGACGGATGTGAGGTTGGAGCACGTGAAATTGCGCCGGCATAAGCCGGGTCGTCGTGCCCTCATCGAGTACGAGCTGACATTGCAGCGCGCCGGCAGGGCGGAGACGGTGGTTTTGCTGGGCAAGCTCCGACGGCGCGGCGTGGATGCGGAGCTTCTGGCTCTGTGGCGTGACCTGAGCGCCAGCTCGTTTGCAGCGGACCATCCCGATGGCATCGCGATGCCCGATGTTGTGGGCGTGATAGCGGAATTGGGAATCACCTTGCAACGACGCGTGGCCGGGCAATCGCTGGGTGAATTGCTGCCCGGGCCGCGTGGCCTTCAAGCCGCCCGCCGTGCCGCGGAAGCGATCGCCAAATTGCATCACAGCGGCGTGTTGCCACGGAAAACGCATACCATCGCCGACGAGTTGGAGATTCTGGATGGGCGACTCAGTGGGGTCGCGGAATCCAAAGCGGTGTGGGCGGTCCGTCTGGCCGATCTTCGGAATGCCTGCCACCAACTGGCCCGGCGACTGCCCAACGTTTCGCCCCGCCCGATCCATCGCGATTTTTACCACGACCAACTCCTGCTCGAGGCGAACCGCGTCTGGCTGCTGGACCTCGACTTGTTATGCGCGGGGGATCCGGCGCTGGACGCAGGCAACTTTGTGGGCCACTTGCACGAATGGGCGATCCGTTCGCCGGCGGATGCACCCGCTTTGCGTGCAGCGGCGGCAGTTTTCACCGACCGATACCTCGAACTGAACGGGAATTGCCCGGCGGAAACGGTGGAGATTTACGCCACGCTCACGCTCGCCCGGCACGTCAGCATCAGCACGCAATTGGCCGACCGTGCGCCGTTCACGGAGGACATCCTGCGAATGTGCGAAGAGCGCTGCGCTCATGCGACAAACCAATCTTGTCGCCAGCTTGCCGCCACCTCCAACGTCTGAATGAAAATATGAACGATACTGCAACGCGAGTCACGGAGTGCCGCAGGCATGCGGCTTCACCCCCCGCTCACCCGATGAGCTCGAAGCAGCGTGAGCGCCGGGCATCGGGTGCCGGAGCGGGCTTCACGCTCATTGAACTGCTCGTGGTTATTGCCATCATTTCGATTCTGGCGGCGATGCTCCTGCCCGCATTGGCGATGGCGAAACAGAAGGCCCAGGCCATCTCCTGCAGCAGCAATTTGCGGCAGCTGGGACTGGCAATTCATCTCTATGCCGGTGACAACCAGGATTATCTCGTCCCCGCGGAATACAACACCAGCAACGGAGCGAAGTATGAGGAGGGTTGGGCGACCTTGCTCGTGAACGCGAACTTGCTGCCCGCGCCGAGAGCCACCGCCTACGGGACGCTGGAGGGCGGGCGTTCGGTCTTTCAATGTCCGGCCGGCAAGCTGGAGGTTTACCAGGTCAACCCCACTGCGCGCGACGACGGCGAGGGCGCCAAGGCGTTTCCTTTCACGTCCGAGAGCACCGGCAGCAAGTTCTTCGTGCACACCTGGTATGGCATCAATGGCGGTCTGGGGGGCGTGCGCAAATATCCCTTCACACGCTGGCCCGGTGACGATGGCTCGCGTTCGCTGAACAAACTGACGCGTGCGGCGAGCACGGCGCAGATGCCCGCGCTGTTCGACGGGTGGTGGATCCACAACGGCAAGGACGAACGCATCAATGCGCGCCATGCGAAGGGCACGCGCTCGAATTTGCTGTTCCTCGACGGCCATGTGGCGGCGTTCCCGACGTTTCGCATTCCGAGCGTGGACGAAACCAACGTGGTGAACGATATCCAATGGCGTTATCCCAACTCCAGTCTGCCATGAAACGCAAGGACGTCCTGCTCGCGCTCGGTTCGGTGGTGGCGATTGCGGCCTCCGTGCTGTTCGCGTGGCGGAATTATTTTGCGGCCCCAAAGATCAATGAGGCGTTGCACCGGGGGATCGGTGAAGCCCTGGCGGAAGAGACCATTCGCGGCGTGGACAATCGTGGCGATATCCTGGTGATCACGATGGCCGACCGCGATTCAGAGATGCTCGCGGCGCAATTCGCGGCCTTTCGCCAGCGCCTCGAAAGGTCCGGCGTCCGCATCAAGGACGTGGAATTGATCGACTCGGCGAAGGCGGACAAATACGGGCCTGGCCTCGGGTTGTCCGCAAGCAAACTGACGCGCGAGGTGAAAAAGAATACCAAAAAGGCGGCCATCGTATCTTTCGTGGGGCTGCCGAAACTGGGCGACGAAGAGTTGGCGTTGCTTGGCGAGGTTGTTCCACCGTTGCTGGCGTTCGCACGCGATGCGGAAAAACTTGGACCGTTGCTCAAGCGCGGATTGGTCAAGGCGGCCATTGTGCCGCGGTTCCGGTTTCCCGCGCCCGGCCCGGAATCGCCCCGCACCCCCGCCGAGTGGTTTACCAACCAGTACCAGGTGATCCACTCGGCGGTCCCCGTGCCGGGCCAGTGACCGTTCGCCATCGGACAGCGAACTCGCTTTCGGGGAGGCTGGCGCTTAAGCTCCAGCGCACATGGCATCGTCCAACCAAAACCAACCGCGCCTTCTGGTCGCGTTGGGGATAATGCTTGGGGTGACGTGGCTCGGGCTGGGGTTGCGGGCGCCAGACGGACTTTTTGGGAGCGGATTGGTGCGCGCCAGCTATGATGCCTTGCACCAAATTGGGGGAACACAGCACAGTGCGCTGGAGGATTGCCCCGTAATGGTCGTTTATCTGGATTTGAATTCCTTCAAGGTACGGGGACTCGACCCGTCACAGCCCTGGCCGCGCGCGTTGCACGCACAACTCCTGCAGCGGCTCACCGACGCGGGCGCGCGGGCGGTGGTGTTTGACATCATCTTCAGTGAACCGGGGCCGGATGCGGCGGCAGACCAGGCATTTGCCCAAGCCATCCGGCAAAGTGGACGGGTCATACTGGCCGGGGAATCGAACGAGGACGCAAGCCAGGTGACCAGGCAGGATAGGAATTGGGCGCGCCTCTCCACGGTCCTGCCACCGGCGGATGTGTTTGTCACGAACGCCGCCGGCTGGGGGGTGGCTTCTCATATCATTGACGATGATTATGTCGTGCGCCGGTATCTCGCCGGCTTCACGTCACAGGTGCAACCCTCCCTGACGTGGGCGGCGGCTGAGTGGCTGCAACTACCGTTTGCCAGCGGCGAAAACGCCGTGCGCACAGCGAACGGACAGTGGATTCGATACTACGGTCCTTCGCTGGCGTTGCCGAATGTCAGTTACGCGAGCGCGCTCCATCCCGGTGACGTGCCTGGCGAGGTGTTTCGTGACAAGGTAGTCTTCGTCGGCGCGCGGCCCATGGCGGAACAGTTCGGCAGCCGGCAGGATGAATTCAGGAGTCCATTTCATTCGTGGGGGCACAAGGAATTGTTCATGCCGGGGGTCGAGGTTCATGCCACGGAGTTGCTGAATCTCCTGCGCGGCGACTGGCTGCGGCGATTGTCGTCCGGCAAGGAAGCAGCGTGGCTGCTCTTGGCGGCCGTGGTGTTCGGAGGGGGGTTGGCGTGGTTGCGGCCCGTGCGGGCGACTGTGGCGGCGTTCGCGGGTGCCGGTGCCGTGCTGGGATTGTCGATTGCGGGATTCGCCAACGGCGTCTGGTTTCCGTGGCTGGTCGTGGTGGCGGCGCAGATCCCCGCGGCGCTCGGCGGTTCGATCTTGTTCCATTCAATTGAATGGTATCGTGCCCGACGACGCTACGAGGCGCGCATCCGCGAGCAGGCGGCGCTGATCGACAAGGCGCACGACGCCATCCTCGTGCAGGCGCTGGACGGAAGAATTCTCTATGCGAATCCAAGTGCTGAACGGCTTTATGGCTGGCGGCAGGATGAATGGCAGAGCGGCGACGTCATGAAGGAATTGTGCGCTCCCGCCCCCGAAGCCGCCCGGGAAGCCCGTGACGCCGCCGGCAAGTCAGGGGAATGGAACGGCGAGTTGCGCCAGCAAACCAAGGCCGGGCGCGTGGTCATCGTCGCAAGCCGCTGGACGTTGATTCGTGACGTGCACGGCAAGCCGCAGCAACTGCTGCTCATCAATAGTGACATTACCGGGCAAAAAGAGTTGGAGGCGCAGTTCCTTCGGACGCAGCGCCTGAACACCATCGGCACGCTTGCCGGGGGCATGGCCCACGATCTTAACAATGCCCTCGCCCCGATTCTGATGGGCACGCAACTGCTGCGCCGGCGCGCCACCGACAACGAAACGCGCGAGCTCCTCAGTTTGATGGAGACGAATACGCATCGGGGGGCGGACATGGTGCGCCAGGTTTTGTTGTTCGCGCGCGGACGCGGGGGCGAGTTCGAACGGCTCGATCCCGGGGTTGTGGTGCGGGAACTCGAGAAGCTGGTGCGCGAGACGTTCCCCAAAGGCATCACCGTGGAAACCTATCTGGCCGGCGATTTGTGGCCGGTGCGCGGCAATGCGACGCAGTTGCACCAGGTGCTGCTCAATCTGTGCGTCAACGCCCGGGATGCGATGCCCGACGGCGGCAAGCTTTCGTTTGTTGCGGACAACCTTACCCTGGCCGAAGCCGAAGCCGCGGCCATCCCCAACGCCCAAGCGGGTGAATTTGTCTCGCTGGCGGTTTCCGACACCGGCACGGGCATGCCGCCGGAAGTGGTTGCCAAGGTATTTGAACCATTCTTCACAACCAAGGGCGAAGGGCATGGCACGGGCATCGGACTGGCCACGGTCGCGCGCATCGTCCAAGCCCACGGTGGATGTCTCCGGGTGGAGAGCGAGCCGGGCGTGGGGACGACCTTTGAGGTGCTGCTGCCGCGCGCCGCTGCCACCGAGCCGGTCGTTGCGTCCGCCGAAACCCAGGAACTGCCCCGCGGCCACGGCGAGCTGATTCTGGTGGCTGACGATGAGCAGGCCATTCGCGACTTGATCCGATCGGAACTGGAATCATCCGGTTATCGCGTCCTGAGTGCGACCAACGGTGCGGAGGCGGTCGCCTTGTTTCACGAGCACGCCGGCAGCGTGCGGCTGTTTATCACGGATAATGCGATGCCGGTCATGGATGGGCGGCGGGCGCTGGCGGAATTGCGGACGTTGAAGCCGGGCATGCCGGCGATCCTCACCAGTGGCGAAGGTGCGGAGGCGGCGGCTGGGGTGACCGCGTTGAGCAAGCCCTTCGCGCTGGATGAATTGTTGCGGGCGGTTCATCAGGCCATCGCGCGGTAAGGGCCGCAAGCGGGTTTTTCCTCGCTTGGATTGCGTGACGGCTTTGTTACATTTCCGGCACATGGCCGTAATCGAGAAGTTTTCCTGTCTGATCGTTGAGGATGACCGCGCCTTTGCCACGATGGCGGCACAAGTGGTGCGGGAGGAGGGGGGGGCGGTAACCCTGACGGAAAACCTGACCGCAGCGCGCGAGGCCACCGGCAACCGCGCGTTTGATCTGGTGCTGCTCGACAACCATCTGCCCGATGGCAAAGGCTACGACTTCTTTGATCATCTTACGCGCCGCAATCCTGACTCGCCCATCGTGATGATCACCGGTCTGCCCGACCTGGGTGAGGCGATCACCCTCACGCGCAACGGGCTCTTCGATTATCTCACCAAGCCCATCAGTGTCGATGACCTTGCCGCGTGCTTGCGGCGGGCGAAACTCCGGCTGGCGACCCGCGAACTGCCCGCCGGTGTCACCGAATTCTTCGGTGATGCTCCGGCAATGCGGGAAGTGATGTCGCAATTACGCCAGGCGGCCAAGCACACGGCGAGCACGGTGCTGTTCACGGGTGAAACCGGCAGCGGCAAGGACGTGGCGGCCCGGGCGCTGCACCAACTGACGTATCCAAATGTGAACGCGCCGTTCATCGCCGTGAACTGTGCGGCCTTGCCGGGCGAGATGTTCGAAGCGGAATTGTTCGGTGCCGAGCGCGGCGCTTACACCGGTGCGGAGCGAAAGCGCGGCGGCCTCGTGGCAGCCGCGGCCGGGGGGACGCTGTTCCTCGATGAAATTGCGGAAGTGCCGGTGACCTTGCAAGCGAAGCTGCTCCGCTTGCTCGACGCCCGGGAGTATCGGTCGCTGGGCAGCACCGAGAGCCAGCCGTTCACCGGACGGTTCATTGCGGCGACGAACAAGAATCTGGCGGACGAGGTCAAGGCCGGACGTTTTCGGGAAGACCTGTTGTATCGCCTGGATGTGTTCGCGGTGGAGCTGCCGCCCTTGCGGCAGCGGCGCGGGGACATCGCTGGTCTGGCGGAACGGTTGCTCACGCAACTGGCGAAGAAATACGAGCGGGCCAAGCCAATGCTCAAGGCGGAGGACCTCGCAGCGCTGGTTGCGCATGGTTTCCCCGGCAATGTGCGCGAGCTGCGCAATGTGCTGGAGCGCTCGCTGCTGCGCACCGACGAAGCCGGCAAATGGCTGGCCCTGGATTTGAACTGGCTGAATCGGAGTTCCGTCACGGCGCCCGCCCAGCCGGAAACCTCCGCCGTTTCCGCCGAAGGGGCTCTGCCTCCCGGACGCAAACTCACGCCGGTGGAAGAGCAGGAATATCGGTTGATCCGTGCCACCCTGCGCGAGTGCCACGGCGGCATCCGCCGTACGGCGACAAAACTTGGCTTGTCGCCGCAGGCCCTGCTGCGGCGGCTCGAGAAGTGGCCGGAGCTGCGTGAGGTCAAGGAGTAGTCCCGTCCGGAAAACTTCAATCCCGGACCGTTGCAATAGCGGAGTCTGTTCCGGTATCGGAATGCAAATGCGGAACGCTGCGCCTGCTCTCGCCGAATTCCCCTGCAAACCGGGGGTTTTCTCGCGTGGCACCGGCGCTGCTAAAACACGATCGAACCTGGCACTCCGGTCTCGATTCGGGGTGCAAGTGCCGTGAACATGAACGTGTCCGATCAATTCCGAAACAGTCGCCTCCGCCTGCTGGCAGGCTGGTGGACGCTGTTGCTTTACCTGGGCGCGTTCTCGCCGCTCGGAATGGGCGGAGCCGTCGTGCTTGGCTGGCTTGATGCCGACCACGAAGTGGTCTTGCAGGCTGGAGCCGACCAGGTGCGGGTGGTGCTGCACCATCGCGGAAACACCACAACGCACCAACACGGAGCGGTGGCCAGGGCATTGACGAGCTTTGCCCAGCCGGTCAGTGCGACCGACCCGGATCATGTGCTGCAATTCAGGACGCCCCCCGGCCTTTCCAACGAGACGGAAAGAATCAGCACCGGCAAACCGGTTGGTGCGGAAATCTGTGGCCGCTTCCCAGAATCCGCAAAGTCGTCTGCGCCATTGACTCATCCTCTCACCCTGGCGGCGCATCCACTGCCGAAAGTCGCCGCTCAGATTCTCCTTCTTCGTTCAACGGTGCTTCTGGTTTGAACCCACCCGCCCGGCGTTGACACCCCACGGTGCCGCGTCGGGACTTACTCCGGCCTCCCCCTGGACCGTGCTGGTGCCGGAGGCATGGGCGTTCGTGCCCCCGAGAAAATGTTCCGAACCAAATCCATTGTTGAACCAAACCAAAACCACATACCATGAAAGCAAATTCCATCCATACCGGTCGCACCCGGATGACTTGTGCGCTCGCCGTGCTGTGCGCGGCGCTGGCGGTCCCCCTTTCCCGGCCAGCCGTCTGCGCCCAAAACTGGACCCCGTTCCCCAATCCGCATTGGAACATCTGGCTCACCGATTACGGTTACTCGGATTTCCTGTTCGACAACACCCCAGGCTTCGAGGGCCGCGAGTATCTGTCGGGCGAATGGGGTGCGGCCATCGGCTATCACCGCGCCGATGGCACGGTGCAACCGCCGCGCTTCCTCGATCCCCAGTTCTGGTTTCCGGACTGGGCCACGTTGTCAACGTTCCACGTCAAGTCGTCGATGACCTTGCTCGCGCCCAGCGTGGACAACTTGCCCATCGCGGAGTCCGTGCTCACCAACGGCGAACTCGAGATTACCTTGCACATGGAGATGCTCGATACGGTCGTCGGCACACCCATGGGTACGGCCCCCGCCTCGGACGGTGGGACTGGCACAGCCATCACCAGCAGCCGGTACGTGTTGCAGCAGACGGCGACGATCAAGAACATTTCCGCCGCGACAATCACCAACGCTCAGTTCTTCCAGTTCCTTCATGGGTTGCACGCGGAACGCGGGGTTTATGACCACCGCAACTACGCCGGGCCGTTCAGCGCTTTCCAATACGACGCCACGCTCGCAGGAGTGGATCAATTTGCCGTGGGCGCGGGCAGTTCCAGTGCGGGCTTGGAGGATTTCATCGCCTTCCAATAGAGCGTTGCCCCCAGCGCGTTCGAAATCGGTCATTATGGCATCGAGGGCAACGGCATTGATGATCATTCCCTCGGCAAGCCGTCGGACGGCGTGCATCTCTCCGTGGAGAACAACTGGCTGACGGCACCGTTCTCGACGCGACAGGGCACGGATAATTTCAATCCACCGCAACGTTGGGTGGCCGGGGCGCAGCGGTGGGACCTTGGCTCGCTGGCTCCGGGACAGTCCACGAGCCTGGATATCATCCTGAGCCTGCGGACCGGTACCCGGGTCACGTCGGGCAGCAACAGCTCCGGCGGTTGCAACGGCGGCTCCAGTGTGCCGGGCGGTTGCGATTACAGCTTTGACGATGTGAGCAGCGAAGGTTACTGCTTTGCGGACTATGCCCCTGCGGACGCCAGTGAGATCAGCACGCACGTCGCGGCCGGCGAGTTCAGTGCGCCGGATTTCCTCCTGCCAGGCGAACCTGCGCAGCTGTGGAAATTGAGATTCAGCGGGAGTTACAACGGCTCGGTAAACCTCACTTTCGGGTACGACCCGACCATTCTGCCAGGCGGTTTTGATGAGTCCACGCTCTGCCTTTTCGAGTACGCGAACGGCGGGTGGCACAAGCTCGTCAGCACCGTGGACGTCGCCACGAAGAAGATTGCTGTCACGGTTGCCGACCTCGGCGCTTTCATGCTCGGCGCGGATGGGGGAACGGTTTACACGGTCACCGCGAACACTGCGCCGGCCAACAGTGGGACCCTTACCGGCGGTGGCGAGTATGCCGAGGGCGCCAGTGTTACGCTCGTGGCGACCGCTAACGCAGGTTATGTCTTTGCCAACTGGACGGATGGCAGTTCGGTCGTAAGCAGCTCGCCCAATTACACCTTTGCCGCGCAGGCGGATCGTTTGTTGACCGCCAATTTCACCGTTGCCGGTACGGGATTGATCATCACCACCACCGCTACCCCGGCCAGCGCGGGTTCCATCGGCGGCAGCGGTGAATACGCGCTGGATTCCAGCGCAACCGTCATCGCAACGCCAAACCCGGGCTACAAGTTTTCCAAGTGGCTGGAGAATGGAAAATTCGTCAGCAGTGCCGCCAGTTACACCTTCACCGTCACGACGAACCGCAACCTCGTGGCGAAGTTCAAGCCCGTTTATACCCTTGTCGTCAGCGGTGAACCGGTGGCGGGCGGCGAGGTGGACGCGGATACCACCTACGACCCGGGCGATCCGTCGGTGATGAAGGCGCAGCCAAATCCGGGGTGGGCCTTTGTGAACTGGACCCAGAACGGCATGCCCGTCAGCACCGATCCGGAATACACGTTCACCGTGAATGCGAACCGCGAGTTGGTTGGTCATTTCGCGCCGGGCAACCGTATTGACACGGCTGTCGAGCCGATGCAGGCCGGCGTGGTGACGGGCGGTGGCGTTCACGGCATTGGCGCAATCGTCACGTTGCAAGCCAGTGCACAGCCCGGCTACGCGTTCTTGAACTGGACGGAGAGCGGCGCGGTTGTCAGCAGTTCACCCACCTACACGCTCACGTCGGACACGAACCACAGTTTCGTGGCGAACTTTATCGCGGCGGCTATCACGACCCCGTCACCACCATCGCTGAGTCTGGCGGTGGTTTCGCCCGGGTTGCTCATTCTCTCCTGGCCGACGAACGCCACGGGTTTTTCCCTCCAACAAAACGCGGATTTATCCCCGACCAATTGGGTCGAGGTGACCAATGCCGTGATGGTGGTGGGCAGCCAGAACCAGGTGACGGTCCCGACGATCGGGGAGCGGGGATTCTTCCGGCTGAAATTACCCTGAGATGAATACTTTTTGGTCAAGGTGCGGGCGTTCTCTCCAACGCGGCGTTCGTGGAGCTGTTCTCCAAGTTCGAAAAACGCACCTTGACCTTTATTTCGGCGATGGCTTCCGTACGAAGGTTTTACCCAAGGGCGGGCGGGCGGGCCAGTCGATCGGAAGTGC
>CAZIJO010000005.1:29419-44581 GCA_964539515.1 uncultured Bifidobacterium sp.
CCTGCCGCGTCTTCTCTTCTCGGCCGGGGGGGGGCCGCCCCCCCCCCAGTCGATCGGAAGTGCGAACCGCTGCGCCGAGACGAGCATTCGACGAACCAGCTCCACGGCAAGACAAAAGCGAAGCCGTGTATGGCAATATCCGGTGAGCCGCCCGTCCCTCCGGGGGGTAACCTGCCGGCAAATACGACGCCCGCAAGCAATTCGCTCTGAAGGATGGAGCGTCGGCAGGTGGGCAAGCGAGGGCGGGTGAGGAGAAGTTTGAGGAGAAAGCAGTTGTGAGCAGGCATTTCATCAACCGCGCCCGGCAACCAGGTCGGGCAGGAGTCGGTGCGGGCGTTTCAATCGTCAGCGTGCTTGTCCTGGCATTGGGATGGGGTGTGGTTGCGATTGCCCCGGCGCAGGATGCCCCCCACGGCAATCAGCAAGGTCTATCGTGTTTGAGTTGCCATCTGAAGCATGACCGCTTCGGCAACCAGATCAATTCGACCGCCGGTAACGCCAATGTGTGCTTGAGTTGTCACCAGATCGGAGGACCCGGCACCGCTGTGGCGCTGGCAGATCGCCAGCAGGCCAGACTCGGGGCGGATGCGGCGGGCCAACCCAAACCCGAAGGAAACTCGCATCGCTGGGACACCAGTCCTGCGGGCCGAGTGGAGTCGCTGGCCGGCGCACCGGTCGGCGCCATCGAAACCAGTGGAGTTTACAGCGGGCGTTATGCCGTGAGTTATACCATCACCATTACCACGCCGGGGGACGCGGGTACCGCCAGATTCAGCTGGACGGGCGCCGGGTCCGGCGCGGGCGGCGGTGGCGGTGTGTTAACCGGGACCAACGTCGCTCTGGAGGCGGGGTTGATGATCTCATTTCTGAACGTGCGACCGTCGCCCGGATTCGTAGCGGGCGATCAGTGGCGGATTGCGGTGCGACCTGGAATCACCGCGCCTGTCAATGGCGACATGCTCCGAACGATGGTCGGCGGCAAGGTTGTGTGCAGCACCTGTCACGAACCCCACTCTCAAGAGTCAGAACCGTTCGACCCGCAAGCTCCGCCGTATGGTTTGGCTGGCGGGCAGGGCCGCCACTTCATGCGCACGGATAACGACACCGATCAAATGTGTTTCCAATGCCATGCGAGCAGGTTTGTCACGAACGCCGTCGCCGGCTCCCATGCCGTGGGTGTGCTTGTGGCGAGCAACGCAGTTCTGCACCCACCGGCAGCACTGCCCCTGGACAAGCACCAAGGCCAAATGTGGTGTTCGACCTGCCATCAGACTCACAACAGTCCGGGCAACGACGGAATGCTGCTTCGCACGGCGAGTCAGCAAGCGTTGTGCGCGCAATGCCACGCAAACGTGGACGCCGCCACGCCGGCCAGCCACCTCCATCCCAGCACGGGACCGCTCTGGCCAGGGGGGCAGTACGGCTCGTTGCTGCCGGCGGATGCGGACGCGGCGCATCGCGGTGGTTGCGGGAACTGTCATCGCACGCACGGGTGGCCGGATGGGGTCAATCCCGCCACCGATTACCCGTCGCTGTTGGTGGAGCGGGAGGAGATGCTTTGTTTCACGTGTCACGATGGCAGTCCGGTAACAAAAAATCTGGTGGCGAATTTCAACAAGCCGTACCGGCATCCTGTCACCACCGCCGGCCGTCATACCAATACCGAGGACGGCAACCCCGCCAGCTATGGCACCGGCAATCGCCATGCTGAATGTTCTGATTGCCACAACGTGCATCAAATGACGCCCGACCTGGTCAACCCGGTCCCGCCGGCGGCATCGAGCGCTTTGCGTGGAGTGGCGCGTGTTTCGGTGACCAACCTGACGGCGACGGCGGTAGGTTATACGTTTCGCGGTGCGGCCGATTCGACGCCGGTCAAGGAATATGAACTTTGTTTCACCTGCCACTCCGGTTGGACCACGCGTCCCGCGGGGCAGGCTGACTATGCCCTAAAATTCAATACGAAGCTCCCCTCGTTTCATCCGGTGGAAGGCATCGGGAAGAACACCAACATCAATGTCAATGCCTTCGTGAATGGATGGCGGGCGGACCGGATCATGACGTGTACCGATTGCCACACCAGCGATGACCTTACCATCCGGGGGCCGCATGGATCGGCCTTTCAGTACATTTTAAAGAAGAATTCTCCCGCCAGCCCGGCCTCGCGCACCATGGCGGCCACGGAGCTTTGTTTTGATTGTCATCGCTACGATACCTACGCCAACAACAATGCCTCGAGCACCGTGAAGAATTACAGCCGCTTTGGCGGCAGCCATGGTCACGCGGATCATGTCGGCAACCGGCGCTATCCCTGTTACGCCTGCCACGAAACCCATGGCTCGGCCAATCAACCTAACCTGCTCGTGACAGGACGGAATCCCGGCATTAACACTTATACCCGAACAGCCAGCGGTGGAACCTGCACCGCCACCTGCCACGGCAGCGAGAGTTATTCGGTCGCTTATCCACGCTGAACCACACCCACCACCATGAAACAACAGCCAAATCCAGCCTTGGTTGCGAACGGTTCGGCAGGGATCGTGGATCGAGGCCGCTCGGGGCAGGGGATTCTCTTAGCTTTGTTCCTGCTGTGCGGCGGGGATGGGCCTTTGGTTGAAGCTGCCTCTGGCCTGCCACCCTTCACAACGCTGCCGTCACCCCAGTCCTCGTTCGTGTCACCCGCCCGCGTGGCTGCGGACAAGCAGTCCCGCCTGTTTGTCTCCGATCCGCTGGCAGGAAAAGTCGTGGTGTTTGATGCGTCGGGCCTCGAATTGTCGGTCAAGAGCGGGCTGGGGCAACCGCTCGGCGTTGCCGTGGCCGAAGATGGAACGATTTACGTTGGCGATGCCAAGTCCGGAGCCGTGCGGGTGTTTGATCCGAGTTGGAACCTGCTTGGCCAACTCGGTCAAGGCCCGGGAGAGTTTCAACTGCCGGGTTATATCGCCACCCGAACGGAGGATGGAATCACCACCGTTTTTGTGTCGGATGGCAAGGCGCACCACCTCAAGGCCTTTCGCGGCGGAGCGCTGGTGGGACAATACGGCAGCTACGGCATGGGTTTGCAGCAGTTTGATTTTCCCGCCGGGATTTGGATTGCGACAAATGGCACCCTCTTTGTTATCGACCAAAACAACGATCGTGTTCAAGTGCTTGACCAAACTGGCAGTTTCCTCCGCTGGTTCAGTCTCCAGCCCCCACCCTTGCAAACCAGCTCCTCCGGTCGTGCGCAGGGTATCGCGGGAGATAGCGCTGGCTGGCTCTACGTTGCTGACACCTTTCAAGGCTACGTCAAGGTGTTCGATCTTTCCGGCAAATTCCTCGGTTATGTCGGTGGATACGGTGAAAACGCCGGCGAACTCCGTTCTCCGGCTGGCGTGGTGGTAGATCCCTCGGGCCGGCTGTGGATTGCCAACGCCAACAATGGCCGCGTCGAGGGATTCCTTGCCTCCCAGTCGCCTCCCATCCTCGTGTGGAATCGCACACAGGCGGGAGACATCGTGTTGACTTGGAACGATCCGCGGTTTGATCTGCAGACCGCGACAGACTTGAATGGCTTGTGGCAAACACAGGCTGTGAGCAGCCCATGCATTGTTTCCGCGACGACGGTGGCAGGCACTCAACGGCAATTCTTCCGCCTGCGGCGGCGCTGACGCGATACCACCCATGTCAGCTTGAATTTGCTGAGGCAACAAGGTTCGCGCATGTAGGGATTGTGCTGTCGGGCTGGGGAACCTGGCTGCACCGTCACCGCATCCACTTCGGTTGCGGTGCGAGCGATACTCTTGTATCGCCAGTCCCACGCGATCTGACTTCGTATTGTGAAACTTGGCGTTGAGCTGTTCCGATAACGAAACAGTTGAGTGGAATCATTGAAGGGGGAGGGCGCATTTCGCGGGAAACCGGCCCTTTTCGCCAATGGCAAGCCGGTTGCTTAAGAAAGTTCAAGCCAACACGACCGAGTTATGTCATGCTGGCAAAGCAATCGATGCGAACCCTTGAACCCCAAGCCGGGATGTGTTCCTGCCACGGCAGGTGGCGACGTTGTGCCGTGGGGATGGCCCTATTGCTAAACTCGCTGATGCTCTGCGAAGTCGTCCGTGGGCAATCGCTTCAAGATTATTTCACCAACCGCGAAGTCGTCCTCACCACAATCGGGCAGTTGATACAATCCAACCACTTTGCCACGGTGGAGCCCGGCGAACCAAAACACGGCGGCAAGGTCGGTGGGCATTCATTATGGATTTCGTGGATTGCACCGACCAATGGTGTCGTCGAGTTCGAAACGCAGGCAAGCGGGTTTGACACCCTGCTCTCGGCCTACCAATTCACGAACCCGCTCGGCTCCGCATTCGCCGATTTGCGCGAGGTGGCGCGGGCGGACGATTCCGAAGGCTTTGAAGAGGAGAGCGAGATCGAATTTGCCGTCTATGCGGGGGAACGCTACGAGATTGCCGTGGATGGATATTTCGGCGCGGTGGGCAGGGTGGAAATTAAGTGGAAGTTTGACCCGCTGACCACGCTGCCGGCGAAAGTGCTTGGGTCACCGCTTGACCGTTCAGTCAACCTCAACGAAACCGTCGCCCTTGATGTAATCGTCACCAACGCCGAGGATAGCGAGTTTAAGTGGTATTTCAATGGTGACGAAATCCCCCAAGCCACCCGCACCAATCTGGTGATCACCAATTTTCAAGCGACAAACGTCGGTCGCTACAAGCTCCGCGTAAGCTCTGATGGTGTTCAGTACTTCACCGTCCCGACCGAGATTCAAATCAATACTGATGGTTCTCCCGATACCCTGGCGCAGCCGAAATTCCGCGATTCGTCCGCTACGCCGCTGATCGGCGTGAGCGGAGCCGTTGGGGGTGGTGGCATTACCACGATGGATGTCGGGGTGGTCCGCGGCTACAACGGCAGCCAGATTTTCAATACCACCTACGCACTGCCCGATCCGCTGGAGCCGCCGCACTGCGGGATCACGGGCGGCACGACTTATTGGCTCCTCTATCAAGCGCCCACCAATGGCACGCTCAAGCTGAACACCATCGGCAGCAACTACGATACGGTCCTGGAAACCTTCACCTATAACGGGGCGCTCACAAGTTATCTGGACCTGATCCCCCTGGCTTGCGCGAATGACAGCTTCGGCACCAACGGGCCAGCCGCAGTGGAGATTCCCATTGTCAAAGCCCGGGCGTATCTTGTGTCCGTCACCGGTGTAAACGCCACCTTTGGCACGGCCTGGCTGAATTACAACCTGGACACCAACCAGCTGCCCCAGCCCCCCACGCTCACCAGTGTCCCACCCCCAAGGACCGTGGCTGTCGGCGCCGATGTCACCCTCACGGCGCCGGTTACGGGTAGCGTTCCCCTGGCGTTTTCCTGGTACAAGGACAACGTGCTGCTGCCCGGCGCCACGGCCCCGGCACTCGTGCTTGCCAACGTGACCAATACCCATACCGGCACTTATACTTTTACCGCCACCAACGACCTTGGCGGGGTGAGTGGTTCGTTCGTGCTGAAGGTGCTCGTCCCCCCCGCATGCGTGCTAAAACGCATCCCGACCGGCATGCAACTCGGCTATCCTACCCTCCTGGGGCAGACTTACACGGTCGAGGAAAGCTCCAACCCTATTACTGGATGGAGTTCCTGGCCCGGTTCTTTCGTCGGGAATGGACTGACGAATTACTTTAACGTGGAGAACGTGGGAACGAAGTATTATCGGGTGCGGGTGGAGTAGCGCTTCGTCGGAACGCCTGTTCCGTGAACGGAACAAACCTCCGGTGCCGGCGCGTCCTCTCGTGTTATTTCCCAATGAAAACCCATTGGCAGATTGGCTGCTTGGCATTCCGTGGCGAACCACCGACAACCGGGGTGATCGCCGAGATCAAAGTGAAAGCGTCAACTGCGCGCAAGCGATCAGCGAAGGGCGGGAGCGAAGTCGCGCTCCGGCTCTTCAAGCTTTGGGCCGGACGATTTTGCCGGGTAATCCTCCCAAATCATTTGGGGGCGGGCAGAGGAATTCGGCGAGGAGTACCCTTCCCAAAGCGACGAGCAGTGTTTCTTCAACACGTAGCCGGTCGGAAAATCCGCGTTCATCTTTCGCCTGCTTCGGCTCAATCCCCATGCGTGCGATGTCTCTGGGCGCTGCTGATGGTCGGGCTGCTTGCCGCTTGGGTGGCGGAGGCCCAACCGGCCAGTCCGCCGGTGGTCAACCACGCCCCGAATGCCTCGAGTCGCATCATCGAAGCAGCCGGACAAGTGGAATTCGCGTCGGGCGGAACAAACTGGCAGTCGGCCACCGTCGGTCTCGCTTTGAAACCGGGCGACCGCGTCCGTACCCGGGCGCTAAGTCGTGCGGCGGTGCAACTCTCCGACCGCAGCGTCATCCGATTGAGCGAGCGCACCACGCTCGAAATCCTGCCCCCCCGCCGTGCTGAGCGGCGACGCTTCGGTCTGCCGGGCGGCGCCATTTTTTTCTTAAATCGCGAGCAGCCGGCCGACATTGAATTTGACACGCCGCTCGCGGCGGGGGCGATCCGCGGCACGGAGTTTTTGCTCGAGGTCGCCGAAACCGATTCTGCCCTGCGGCTGGCGCTCATCGACGGCCGCGTCGCCTTGAACACCGGCGCGGGAGAAGTGGCGCTCGAACGGGGCCAGGAACTTCATTTGGAACCCGGCCAACTCCCGAAGGTAAGCGCCCTGATCAACGCCACCGCCGTCATCCAATGGGCTCTCTACTACCCGGCCGTGGTCAATCCGGCTGACTTGGCGCTGGGCCCGGACGAAGCGGGCGAATTGAGACCAGTGCTGAGCCATTATGAATCCGGCGATCTGCTGGCGGCACTGGCTGCCTGGCCAGAGAACGCACCAATGAACCGGCCGGGCGTGCGAAGCCTCCGCGCGCAGTTGGAACTCGCCGTCGGCCGGGTGGTGGAGGCCGAGTCCCTGCTGGCAACCGTGTCCGATGACCTGCCCGTCAAACGTGCGCTCACCGGACTCATCCGGGTCGTGCGTAGCGAAACTCCACGAGCCGAGACTCGCGCCGAGCGGGCGTCCGAAACACCAGGCTCCGCCAGTGAAGCGCTCGCCCAGAGCTACGCCTTCCAGCAAGCCGCAAATCTGGAAGCCGCCCGGGCCGTGGCGCGAACGGCGGTGGCATTATCGCCGAACCTGGGCTTCGCCCGCATGCGGCTGGCAGAATTGGAATTCGCCTTCGGTAATCGTCGTGGGGCATTAACCGAACTGCGGCAGGCCATGGAACTCGCACCGCGTCTTGCCCCCGCTCATTCTCTCGAGGGATTCATCGAGCTCGATCGCGGCGACGTGCGCGCGGCGCGAACGGCATTTGCCCGCGCCCGTGGATTGGATGGCGGGCTCAGTCCCGCCTGGCTGGGTGATGGGCTTTGCCTGATGCGTGAGCGCAAGTACGTCGAGGCGCGGGCCGCGTTTCAAATCGCTTCCGCGCTGGAGCCGCAACGCGGCCTGTTCCGGGCTTATCTGGGCAAGGCCGCGAGCGACTTGGGGGATTTTCGGGCGGCCCAGAAGGAGTTTCGACTGGCCGAACAGCTTGATCCGAACGATCCCACCGCCTGGTTGTACTCGGCACTGGATTTATGGCAGCATAACCGCCTCAACGAGGCCATCCGCAGTCTCGAGCATTCCGTCGATCTGAACGACAACCGGGCAATCTTCCGGTCGCGGCTCCTGCTCGACGATGATCGTTCCGTCCGAAGCGCCGATCTGGCCGCGCTTTACGGTGACGTGCGGTTGCCGGAAGTCAGCTACCACACCGCGGCGCGGGCGGTGTCCGACAGCTACGCGAATTTTTCCGGCCACCTGTTCTTGGCCGACAGTTATGAGGCGATGCAGAGCGCAAACAGCTTTGATCTCCGGCTGGAAACGCCGCGTCAGAGCGAGTTGCTCGTCGCGAACCTGCTCGCCCCGCCGGGTGGCGGTAATCTCTCGCAGTTGCTTTCGCAGCGGGAGCACCTGCAGTTTTTCGACCCGCGTCCGGTCGGGCTGAGTTCGCTCACCCAATACGGCAGCCAGGGAGACTGGCGCCAGGCGGGCACGGTCTTTGGCACGATTGACGGATTCAGTTATGCGTTTGACGCGCTATATGAAAATCTCAATGGCCAGCAGCCGAATGGCCAGTCAGAACAACGCCGATTAATGCTCACGCTCAAGCAGCGGGTCACGGCGGACGACGAGGCCTATTTCCAGATTGGCAACTACAAGGCTGAATCGGGTGACGTCGCGAATTACTATGATCCGGCCGCGGCCACACCGGGGTTCCACGTGGAGGAGGAGCAAACGCCGACCCTCTACGCGGGCTGGCACCACACTTGGGCGCCGGGCAGCCACACCTTGTTCCTGGCTGCGCGACTGGAAGACCAGTTGTCGTTGTTTGATCCGGACAAGGATATTCTTTTTCTCCTGACCGGCCTGTTCGGCCCGCCGGTCAACCAGGTGCAATCCGGCCCGGTTGTCCCCCCGGTGGACCTGAATTTCGCGAGCGAGTTCACGCTGTATTCGACCGAACTCCAACAGATTTGGGAAACCGCCAATACCTCACTTATCGTCGGTGGCCGCTGGCAGTCGGGCGACGTGGATTCATCTGCGACGATGACTCGCATTCTTCCCGCCACGGATGAACAGGTGAGCAGTTCCCTCGAACGGGGCGATATCTACGCTTATGGTACATGGCAAATCCTCGATCCGCTGCGACTGGTTGCCGGCGTCAGCTATGATCACCTGACGTACCCCAAGAATGTCGATCTCCCCCCCTTTGCAACGTGAGAAACCTCCCGCGATCTGGTTGCCCCCAAAGCGGGGTTCTTGTTCGAGCCCTGGCAACGCGGTTTGTTCCGAGGAAGCTATACCAAATCGCTGGGGGGACTTTACTTCGACAACAGCGTGCGCCTCGAACCCACGCAGGTGGCCGGTTTCAACCAGGCGTTCCGCAGTTTGATCCCCGAAAGCGTAGCGGGCCTGGTAGCGGGAACGGAATTCACCACGGCCGGCGTGGGCTTTGATCAATCCCTGCCCAGCGGTACGTGGTTTGGTGTTGAACTGGAGCAACTCGATTCCAATGGCGAGCGTGATGTCGGGGCGTTCAGCAGCTTTATTCCGGTAGTCGCTCCGGCGACGGCCACCACCACCCTCCAATCCTTGGATTATCGCGAGCGGAATCTGGCGGTGTATGCCGGCCAGTTGCTCGGCGACAACTTCTCCGTCGGCGGCCGCTATCTGATGAGCCAGGCGGATTTGAACCAGGAATTTCCGGACATTCCTCCGACCGCCACCGGTCTCAACCAACTGGAAGGGGATGAGCAAGCCACGTTGCAACAGCTCGCGCTGTCTCTGAACTTTCACCATCGCAGCGGGTGGTTTGCCCAATGGCTGTCCACCTGGTATCACCAAGACAACTCCGATCTGCCGGATGCGAACTTCTGGCAGCACAATCTCGCTGCGGGCTATCGTTTCCCCCGCCGCCGCGCGGAGGTGCGATTGGATCTGCTCAATATTTTCGACACGGACTACCGTCTCAATCCCCTGAATTTACACGCGGTACTGCCCCGGGATCGCACCCTTGCAGTCAGCCTGCGCCTTAATTTCTGACCATGGTGAACGAGGAGACGACGAGGAGCTTCCGTGCCGCATTGCTCCGGAACAGCCTCGGATCATCTTAACGAGCGTTGTTTCGCCGATGACCGCCCACGCGCGTTACGGCAATGCATCCGTTCGGGGTATGAATCTCCCGACGAAAGGCCCAACCAGCTGAAGTAGTCGTGAAATCGGAGTTGAGGAGCCAAGTAACCGCGGTTTAAGCGTCCTCGCTTTTTCCTCTTTTCCGCGTCGAAACGTTTTAAGCCGTTAACCGGATCACAACAGTCGATCCGCCCCTGGTGGCTGGGGTTTTAGGTTGCTGAGATACCTGGCTGTCACGGCGGCACATCCGTTTCAGAAAAAGTTGGTCTCGACACAAACGGACGGTCCGACCCATTTTAGCTGGGCCGATGAAAACGAAACTCTTCCGCTTCTGGTCTTCATTTCTTTTCGCTGGCGTTGCCAGCGCGGCATCCGTCCTCCCTACCGGCCTGCCGGACGAATCGCTGAACTTGAAACTCGCGGCTCCGATTCGCACTTGGGACGAAGCCGTGCCGCTCGGCAATGGATTACTCGGCGGCCTGCTTTGGGGCGAAACAAACCTTTTGCGACTCTCACTCGATCGCGGCGATCTCTGGGATTTGCGCACTCCACCGGAGATTCACGAACCGGGGTTCACCTATCAAAACCTCACGCAGCTCGTGCGCGAGCGGAATCAGAAGGAGATCAGCCGGCTCTTCGACGACCCGTACAACCAGCCCACCCCGACGAAAATTCCCGCTGGTCGGCTGGAGATCTTGCTTGATCCAGCCCAGTCGGTGGAGCGGTTTGAATTGAAACTCGCCACGGCAGAAGGCCGGGTCGAGTTGGGCAACGGCCAGTTTGGAGAGGCTTTTTTCAGCGCGACGAAGCCGGTCGCCTTGCTGCGTATCGCCGGCCCGGCGCCGAAGGAGATTCGGTTGCTGCTGCCAGGCTCAGGCGGCGGCGACACGGGGCCCTCCAGTCATGCGGTGGCAAAATTGGGCTATCCCGCTGCGCGAGAGGGCCGCCAGGGCGACGCCCTCTGGTTTGTCCAGGAGACCGCCGGCCCTCTTAAATACTGCGTGTTTGCCGAGAGTCAGCGACAAGGGGATGCGACGTTGGTGGCCGTTACCGTGACGGCGTCAAGTGGAGGCATAGATGTTGTGCGGGAGGCGCGGCGGGTAACTTCCGCCGCCCTTCGCGCGGGTTACATGGCATGCTTCAAGTCGCATCAGGCGTGGTGGGCAAATTTTTGGGCGCAATCAGCAGTGACGCTTCCGGAATTGGACATCCGGCGGCACTATTATCTCGTGCGCTACTTTTACGGCGCCGCCTCCCGACTGGGAGCCCCACCGATGCCATTACAAGGGGTGTGGACGGCGGATGCGGGGTCGCTCCCGCCATGGAAGGGGGATTATCATAACGATCTCAATACCCAGATGACTTACATGGGTTATCAGGGCGCGGGCCATTTTGAAGAAGGAAGCAGTTTCCTCGACTTCAACTGGAAATTGCTGCCCGCCTATCGCCGCTTCGCCCGGAACTTTTACGGCACGGACGGCGCCAACGTTCCCGGGGTCATGTCCCTGGACGGCGAACCGCTCACCGGTTGGGGGCAGTACTCGCTTTCCCCCACGATGGGGCCCTGGATTGCCCATCTGTTCTATCTGCATTGGCGATACACCGGCGACGCGAAATTTCTTCGGACGCGAGCCTATCCGTGGTGCCGGGAGGTGGGGATTTGTTTGAAAGGCTTGCTAAAGCCGGACGCCCAAGGCGTCCTGGTGCTGCCATTGTCATCGTCCCCGGAAATCCACGACAACCGGTTAAGCGCCTGGCTGCAACCGAACAGCAATTACGATCTCGCCTGCTTGAAAATGTTGTTTCTTGCGTTGCGCGAGATGGCGGTGGCGTGCGGCGAGTTCGGTGAAGCCCGGGACTGGGGTGCCACGGCGGCGGCGTTGGGTGACTGGCACGTGAACGCCGACGGCGCGCTCAAGCTCGACGCCAGGGAGGATCTCGCCGAGAGCCATCGGCATCTCTCGAACTTGATGGGGCTGTATCCGTTCGACCTGATCACCATCGAGCATGGCGAGCGCGAGCGGCAGATCATCCGCGCCAGCCTCGAGCAATGGGATCAGCTCGGCACGAAGCAGTGGTGTGGCTACAGCTTCAGCTGGATGTCCGCGCTGCGCGCCCGAACTGGGGACGGTGAAAAGGCCGTGCGCAACCTCGACATTTTCGTGCATGCCTTTTTGTTGCGAAATGGTTTTCATGCGAACGGCGACCAGACGAAGTCCGGATTTAGCAGTATGACCTACCGGCCCTTCACGCTCGAAGGCAACATGCTGGCCGCTGCCGCCGTGCATGAAATGTTGCTGCAGAGCTGGGGTAATGTAATTCGCGTATTCCCGGCTGTCCCGTGGCGCTGGCACGCGGTGGCTTTTGAGAACCTGCGGGCTGAAGGCGGCCACCGGGTTTCCGCGCGCCGCGAAAACAACGCGACCACCTGGTTGCGCGTGGTGGCCGGAGCCAACGGTGAGTTGTTGATCCGGGATAATTTCGGCGGTCGCGCGCCGGTTTGGAATTGCAAGGATGTCCGGCAGGATGGCAACAACTACCGGTTGCATGCCAGGAAGGGCATGGTGATTGAAGGGAAGCTGCCAATGCCGCAGCGGATTCCAGCAGCACCCGCGGACGCCGCCTCGCGGCTGACAAACGACCGCCCTTAGTAGGGATCGCAGTTTTCTGCGCCCCCAGCCAGTTTGGTTGGAATCGAGCCATGGCAGGGAAAACCCCCGTCGCCGGCTTGAGGCCAACAGCGGGGGTTGTAAAAGGAGAGGAGTGTCGAATTACTTGGCCAATTCGATTTTTGCCGCGGTGAATTCAAGTTTGCCGTCCACCTTTTTGCACGTGCCCGTGGCCGTGGCTTTCTTGGTTTCCGAACAAACATTCGAGTGAAACTTCTTGCTCGTGTCGTTTTCCGCAAGGTAGTAAGTGGTCTTTTTACCATCCTTTTCGACTTGGATCACGTTTTGGCATTTGGCGGTTTCTTTCAGCGCACATTTGCCGCACTTGGCATCACCGGTGATGGTGATTTCCTTGCCTTTATCTTCGGCCACGGCCGGAACGGCCAGGGCCAGCATGAACAGGCCGATTGCACCGGCCAGAATGACTGAGGTTCGTTTCATAGTTTGATATATTTGGTTGGTGTTTACAGCTTCAGCGACGAGCCTACTACAACGTGGCGTCGGATGCCATCAAAATTTATTAAGTGGTTGATTAAGCGCATGCGATTGACTCGGCAAGCGGGGTGAAATCGGTTGACTTGGAAGTTGAAAGGGTTATCCCTCTGCATCCCGACCGGGTCGGGACGCAACGCCAAAACGCAATCCTATGATGAGAAGCCTAATGCAAAGAACTGAAATCCACTCTCGTGGCCCGCTTTACTTTCTGCTGGCTGCGTTGGTCTTTGCCGGTTGTTCTCCCGTGGAAAAATCCGGGGAGGCAAAGCGGACGACCGTTGCCGAAAGCCGGAAGGTTCAGGACGACCGCACGGCACTGGATGAGTACGTGGCCACACCCGATACGAATTACAGCTTTCAAGTGGTGAACACCATCCCCGGCAAGAATTTCACCACGTACATCGTCGACATGACTTCTCAAGCCTGGCTCACGACGAACGAAGTCGATCGGCCACTGTGGAAGCACTGGATGGTTGTCGTGCGCCCCGACAATGTGACCAGCTCGAAATCTTTGCTTTTTATTGGTGGTGGTGGAAACGGTGGCAAACCACCCGCTGGTGCCGATGGCAACCTCGTCAAAATTGCCCTGGCCACCAAATCGGTGGTGTCCGAGCTGAAAATGGTGCCCAATCAGCCTTTGACGTTTGCTGGAGAAACCGAAGGGCGGAAAGAGGACTCCCTGATCGCGTATACGTGGGACAAGTTTCTCCGGACCGGCGACAAAAAATGGCCGGCCCGGCTGCCGATGACCAAATCCGCCGTTCGCGCGATGGACACCGTCACCGCCCTCTGTGGCAGCACGGCCGGCGGGAATGTTAAGGTGGATGGCTTCGTGGTGGCGGGTGGATCAAAGCGGGGTTGGACGACCTGGATGACGGCGGCGGTGGACAAACGGGTGGTCGCGATTGTCCCCATCGTGATTGACGTGCTCAACATGGAAGCCTCCATGCGGCATCACTACGCCGCCTATGGATTCTGGGCGCCGTCCGTGGGGGATTATACGGCATTCCGCATCATGGATTGGACCGGCACGCCGGAGAATCAGGCATTGCTGAGGATCGAGGAACCGTACCAATATCGCGCCCGCTTTACGATGCCCAAGTTCATCGTCAATGCCGCGGGCGACCAGTTCTTCCTGCCGGACTCATCGCAGTTCTATTTCGACGACCTCCCTGGGGTGAAGTATTTGCGCTATGTGCCCAACGCGGACCATTCCCTCAAGGGCTCCGACGCCTATCTGACGTTACTCGCATGTTACAACGCCGTGCTCTATGATCGCCCTTTGCCGAAGTTTTCGTGGGCTTTGGAAAAGGACGGCGCCATTCGCGTGACCACGCAGGACAAGCCGACGGAGGTCAAGCTCTGGCAGGCGACGAATCCGGAGGCGCGCGATTTTCGGATTGAGACGCTGGGACCTAAATACACCAGCACCGTCCTTACCGATCAAGGCGGCGGGGTTTACGTGGGCAAAGTTCCGGAGCCCGCCAAGGGTTGGACGGCCTTTTTTGTTGAACTCACCTTTCCGACCGGTAATCCGGAGCCATTCAAATTTACCACTCAAGTCCGCGTGGTCCCGGATGTATTGCCATACAAGTTTGTGAGCAAGGGAAAACCGCAGTGACGATTGGCGGACGGCTTGTGGTGTCATTCCACCGCGAACCGACGCTCTGGCTGCGGGCGAGTATCGAGGGGGAGGGGGGGACGTCCTCATCCCTACCGCACAAGGCTTTGTTCACCCCAGCGGATGAAATCAGCGACTCACGGGTTACTGGCATCCGTCGAAACCACAACAAGTTCGCACGGCGATCCAGGCAACGACTAGTTGTTAGGAAAACCAGGGAGGCCGGTTTGAATTTTTAGGAGATCCGGCTTCATTTCCGGTCGCACGCCGCCGCGCGGGAAAATATAGCCTCCGCCGGGAGCAAGGGTGCCCTTGGATTTCCATTTCCAATATTCGGCATGGCCATCCACCATGGAAACCACGGCCCCATTGTCGTGGCGGCGGGCTGGTGAGTCACCAAATTCAATCTTGGGATAATTCCGCAAGCCAATGTTGCCATCGTTGATGCCATTGAACGGATTGTTCAACAGATCGTCCTCCTCCATGAAAACCAAGGCCTTTACGGGTTTTGGGTCGCGAATGCCCGAGTACTTCGGGGATCCAAATGGGAAATCAATCGGATCATATTGTTGGGGCATGTAATTCACCATCGAGATGCTCCGGGTGCTTGGATAGGACTTTCCGCCCAATTTGACGAGATATCGATCCGTGGGTCACTTGTAAATG
>CAZIJO010000005.1:44591-81965 GCA_964539515.1 uncultured Bifidobacterium sp.
CCATTGTACCGGAAGAGTACGCCATTTTGAATATTGGAAGTCGTAATTTCGCTCGCCACATCGCCATAAAGCCAAGCTTCGTTGCCGGGCATTCCGGGGGCGCCACCTGGATTGTTGGGCGGGCAAAGGTCCCGGTTGTCGTCCGGGTACATGATCCAGGCGAGTTGCAGCTGTTTGATGTTGCTGAGGCACTGGGTCCTCTGCGCCTTGCCCTTGGCCTTGGACAGGGCAGGTAAAAGCATGGCCGCCAGAATGGCGATGATCGCAATGACCACCAGCAATTCAATCAGGGTAAAGCCCGGTCTCCTAGTTGAGTTTGTCCTCTTCATGGCTAGTTAGATTTCACCCAATTCTACCGCAAAACCACACTTTTCCTTACTCATTTTCGACTCGATTGTCAAACGGCGGTCATCGCGATTTCAAGCTGCCGCAGGCATCATACTGACCAAACCGAATCCGGCGGCTAACAGGCAATCCGTTCCCGCTCATTTCGGTGCTGAAGGCGGAGTCGGTTTAATCTCGGGGAGATTCCGATCGAACCAGTCAGCCATGATTTTGACTTCCTCGGGCAGGGTTAACCACGGATGTCCGCCTCCTTGCTTTACGATTAATTCAGCGCTGCCGCCGGCTGCCTTGAGAGCGGCGACCATTTTCTGCGATTGCTGCAGCGGCACCAACGGATCGGCATCGCCGTGGATAAGTAGAAACGGGATGGGTCGTTCTTTGACTTGTAGCGCCGGGGAAAGTAGACGGGTGCGCTCCGCAATCTCTTCCTCTGAATGGCCCTTGATGCCGCCGAGAAATAATAGGTCGGCCAGCAGCTTCATATCGGCTGGCTTGCCGTTCCAATCGATAAAGTCCGTGGGGGGAAAGAAAACCGCGGCGGCGCGGACTTGGGTACCAAAGCGTTGCAAAGGTTGGCTGGCATCGGGTTTTCCGGCCTCGGGCGTAACTGCCACCAGGGTCGCCAGGTGTCCGCCGGCCGAAGCGCCGGTGAGACCGAGCCGTTCAGGATCAATCTTATGCTCTGCCGCGTGCAGCTTGATGTAACGGATTCCCATTCGCACGTGGTTTGCCATCTCCAGACCGGTGTAGCGCGTGCGGGAACCGGGCCGGATGGCAAAGACCGTGTAACCGCGGGAGCAAAAAATCCGGTACAATTGTGCCAGGGTGTGGTCCCGAATTTTGCCGCGGTCCGAATGCCACGCCCCGCTCGCCACGTCCACGATGGCGAGGCCGTTAGCTTTTTCCTTTGGGGTGAACACATCCATCAGCAGGCCAGTGCCGTGGACTTCGCCATAAACGGCATCCATCTTTTGCTCGTACGGCAGGGAAGCGTTGTCCTGGGCATTGAGGCGCGCATCCAACAAGAGTCCAAGCCCTGTGGCAACCAGAACGCGAATGATGATTTTCATATAGTCAGTGCGGAGGCGGAGGAGCGTTTATTTGGGAGCGGTTCGCAAGTATCGATCAAACCAGTTGGCGAACTGACGGATGTCCCAGAGCATGCTCAGCCAGCCATGGTGGCCGCCGGGATGGACCACAACTTCCACCGTGCGACCCAATTTGCGCGCTTCGGCCTGAAAGCGCTGCGATTGATCGAGCGGGACGAGCGTATCGGCGTCGCCGTGGTAGATCAAGATGGGGGGCAAGTTGGAGTTGACATAAAAGATCGGCGACAACTCGTGGCCAATGACTCGCCAAACCGCTGGATTCGTGGCATTTGGGCCAAAGCCCTTCACAAAACTCTTGGGGGGGCCGCCGTCATGCAGATTTTCAGTGGAGTTGCCGAGATTGATCAGGTCCGTGACCGGATAAAAGATGGCGACTGCCTGGACCGCGCTGCTCTCGTTGTCCACTGGATCGGTGGAGCCGGTGGGACCGGGACCGCCGCGGGTGGCGAGCATGAGGCTGAGATGTCCGCCCGCGCTTCCGCCGGTAACACCCAGCCGCCCGGCGTCGATTCCAAACTCGTGGGCGTTATGCCGGATGTAACGCAGGGCTCGGTTTACATCCTCGGTGATTTCCATGATCGTGGCTTCCGGCTGGGAGATGTGGTACACGGCGAGGACAGTGTACCCGCGGCGCAAGAGCGGCGCCACCATCCACGGACGAAATGAATTCGTGCCTGACTTCCAACCGCCACTGACCATGAGTGCGACCCCGAGGCCGTTGGGTCTGGCGGGACGAACCACGTCCAACGTCAGATCCCGGCCGTGGCGCCGACCATAAACCAGTCCGCTGGTCCGCTCGTAATCCGGATGGAAGTAGATCCAGACCGAGCCAACGCAAAGGATGACGATGAGCAGAGCGGCCGCCACTAGCTTGAGAAGCAAACGAACGAGACGTGGCAATTTCATAGGACAAACTCTCCGAACTCGCACCGCCGACACACGGAGTAATGACGCATGATTCAGCGTGCCGCCGCTTGGGGGGCTTTTTCCGGCTGGAGCAGTTCGCCGAGATTGTAGTGGGTGTAGCGGGTATGGGCCGCGGGATTCTCCGAGTCGGCGTTGGCGACCCAGAAATCAAGGGACTCCGGTTCGAACAATACGGAATGGATGTTGGAGGTCATGCAGACCGGCCGCTTCATGAGATCGCGCGCCGCTTGGGCATCGAATTTTCCGTAACCCTCCTTCACCCGCTGCGCGAGTGCCTCATAACGGTCACCGGCGGACAGCAGAACGGTGTCCGGAGTGCCGTGCGGCAGCAGGGGATGACTGTCGCCCGGCCAGATGGTCTCGAATTTGTCCGGCGTGGCGGCGATGCCGACGGCGCGTTTCGATTTCGCATCGGAAATGACGTAATAGTACTCACAAGTGCGCGGCCCTTTGCGCATGATGGCGACGGCCTCCTCGAGGGTGTTGGCTTTCTCCATGACTTCGCGCACCAGTTGCGCCATTGGTTTGCCATCCCAATGGCCTTCCCCACGTCCGCCCATTTCGCCAATCGCCACGTGTTTCTCATTCATGGCCGTCACGGAGCCGACAAAGCCGGCGTAGCCAACATTCACCCACGCGTTGCCCTGGTCGGGTTGAAAGACAATGACCGTGGCGTTTTGTTCCAGGCCCATTCCGCGCAGATAGTCAAGAATGCGTCCGTGGTACAGCTTGCCGTCCACCGTCGCCTTGCCAAACACTGCGAAGCCGCTGCAATGAAACAGTTCGGGAAAGAAATTCGCCAGCCGCACCTCTTCGCTTGGGAGACCAGCGGCGCTGGCGAGTGCATCCATCTCGCGAAAATAGCGCGCGTCCGTAAAGGGCGTAACCCGCTTCTGGGCGGACTCGATTTCCCCGAAGAACCAGGTGCCTTTTTCAAAGGAACTGCCCACCCCAACGCCGAAAAGCATTTGGTCCACGAGGTGGCGGACTTCCCGTCTCATCAGCGTGCCGTGCTGCCGGCCCATCTCTTCCGGCGTGCCTTTGAGGAACAAGACGCGGGTGTCATCCACGATTTCCAGACGGCCCTCGCCTTCGCGAGCCACCACGCGGCGTTCGCCGGTGGCGGGGCCAAGGGTTGGGATTTTATCGCCCAGCAGCATGCCCATCGCCACCGAGAGGAAGCGCGTCAGATGCGATCGCGCCACCTTTTCAATCTTGTCCTCCGGGCCGGGCGACAGATTCCATCGCGCAGCCGGCCAGGCCGCTTCGAACTGGGGCTTGACGATTTCAACCCGGACATCCGTCTTCCCCTCCCTGTAGCTGGCGCGCAGGGGCAACAAGTCGCTCTCCCGCAGCGCCAGCTGGACTGTGGCCTTGGGCACGTTGAACGCATCAATAGCTTCGGTTGTGGGCGTCGCCTTGATGACACGGCACGGCACACCGCTGACGATCTCATTGGGCTCGACTTCGACCCGAAGCAACACGGGCAGAATGGCGAGTTGTTCGGTCCCGACGGGGAATTTGATCGGGCCCAAGCTGGGCCCTTCTGTTCGTTCCGGGGTGGTGGCGAATTGCGGCACCTCGGGTGAACCAACAAGACCGAACTTCTTGGCGGGAATATGAACCCAGAGCTCCTGTTTATTCCGGCCGACTACAATATCCTGGCCTTCCCACTTGGTGGTGACGCGCAAAAGATCCGGCGCTTGAAAGTCCAGGGCGACTTCGCGGCCGAGAAGCGCTTCGGGCAGGCCATCCGCTTTGAGGATTCTGACATTGGCCGTGAACCTGGGTGGTGAGCCATTGTTCGCTACACTGAAAATTTGGGCCACCCGCATCATGGCGCCCGTAAGCAGTTTTGCCGGCGAATTGGTATCCGGTTGTTGCGCTAGCGACGGGTGGGGGAAAACCAGGGTGAGCGCCAAGCCAAGCGCAAAAAAAAGATTTTTCATATCATTACCGGGGTAGAAAATGGCGCAGGGTGGTGGGCTTGTCACTACCAGACCAACAACAGAAGTGATTTTTCGCGGAGCGGCGTGGTGAGGCGGCCGCCGACTTGATTCCGCGTGCTGCTTGTGACAGCGGTTGTTACCGCAGGTCTTGTCCCACGACTTCTGGGGTACGTTGTAGAAGCCCCCCTCAGCAAACGCAATCAAATCAAAAGCGAATTGGCCGGCTTTCGCCGGCCAATCCATGTCAATAATTCGTCCCTTTTGATGATCTTTTCAGCAACTCCGGCCACTTCGTTCAGTTGCGTTTCACCCGGTTCGTCTTCTGTGACGAGCCAAGGTCGCCTCGCGCTACGGCACGGAAGCAACCCGCAGGTACGCCACCGGCGGCCCGGCGGAAATGTCCAAGGTTTTTTGAATGGTCCCATTGACTCCCGGAATATCCTGTTTCAGCGTATCCCAGTCGCGTAACGAGGCGTTGAGGTTGGCACTGGCCAGAATCTTGTAGTTTTTGTTCGCTGAGGCGTTCCACGAGAGCTGGAGGCTTGTCGGACTCAATTGCGAGACATTGATCTTAACCGGTACATACGGCGTCAGGGTCTCCCCCAAAGCCCACTTCACGGTGCGGATGAATATCACCCGGCCAATATCGGTCAGCGAGTTGAAACAACGGCGCGAACCACCGGAGCCTTGTTCATTGATGAACCAGTGCACCAGCCGTTGGTGGGCCTTGTTGTCGCCAAACGCTATGGACCAAGGATGGTCGGGATCAGTTCCGGTATAGTCCGCCAGTTGGGCCCCTACATCGGCCGTGGCAAAACAAGCCCGTTCAGGGTAACCACCCAGAACTCCAATAACTTGGGTGCCGGGCGCGGCCTGGCTGGCGTTAATGGTAACCCAAGCATACTCATAGTTCCGCTTACCACCGGGAGGGGTGTTTTCACCCAGAGGACCGGCGGCACCGGGAACCCCGCCCTCACCCGGATAGGGATCTCGGAAAATCTTGACCATGCCCTGCGCATCCAAAGGGATTCCCTGCATGATTGGATGGTTGGGGAGCAGTACCTTCATGTATTGGTTCGTTCCCCCCTGGCTTGCCTCGTCATTCTTGACGTCATCACTCCCGGTCCCGGAATACAAATAGATGTCATTGTGAGAGGCGCGGATGACGTCACTGATGCATGAATGTTCCCCCATCATGATCGGAATGCCGTTCGTGTTTGGTGCTCCAATGTCGCCCGAACCGCTGCTGCCTGAATTAATTACCAATGTGGCGGTGAAGTCCGCATTGGCCGGAAAGAGGTAAACGTTCGGATCGCCGGGCGTACCGGTGAATGGGTTGAGCTGGGTGGGGTTGAACTCGGCATCGAGCAACAGACGGCTGGCGTAGCCATAATGAGCCAGCACAGCACCCATTTCCACATCGCCCGGCGAGGCTTGCCCGGGTCCAGCTATGTTGGCCGAATCCGCTGTTCCCCAAGTGAGGTCTTGATTCTTGCGTGTTGTTATCACGACCACGTTAGTCGTGGCGGCAGTGATTGCCAGTTCTGAACTGATGGTTACCGCAATTGTCAGGGCACTGAGCCATGCGAATTTGTCTTTCATACGTTGGTTTGGTTACGTTTGGCGGCCGATGAGACCGTGGGCCGTCTGGGATTGTTGATGAATAAATGGTAACAATCACCGCCCAAGATGCAAGATGTTTTTTGTGACTTGGCTTTTGTGATTCGTCGGATCATAGCGAAATCATTTCGCGGTCGTCGTGCGCTCCAATCTGCCGGAGAATACAAGAGGTCGGTGACGCAGGGGCGGCTTCAGGCCGATGGTAATTTCTGTTTGGCAATGGGTGGCTGTCCGGACGAAACCACCGACTCGGCTGACCACTGCCTGCAGTTGATCGTTTAATCGATTGAGATTGCCCCGTGCGGTTCATTCTTTGAAACTTGCCCGTGCAACACTACAATCTCATGACGGCACCCACGATTTCTGGCCTCAGTCTGGCAGGTAAAGTCGCTCTCGTTACTGGCGGCGGACGCGGCATCGGGAAGGCCATCACGCATCGGTTGGTCGCCGCCGGGGCCAACGTGGTTATCGCCAGCCGCAAACTCGAAAACCTCGAAGCGACGGCCCGCGAGTATGCTGGCCTGCCGGGTAAGATCCTTCCGATCGCCTGCCACGTGGGCCGCAAGGATCAACTCGAACATTTGGTGCGGGAAACGGAAATGCGTCTCGGTCCGGTGGATATCCTGGTCAACAACAGCGCCACGAACATCGGCCAGGGACCGGCGCTCGCCACGGATGACGACATGCTCGACAAGATGATCGAAATCAATATCAAGTCGGCCTTTCGCCTGGTCCGGCTGATTGTGCCGTCCATGATCGAACGAAAGCGCGGCGGGTCGATCATCAACATCGCCTCCGTTGCCGGACTGCGACCGCAACCGGGCGGGCTGCTGTACAGTTTTACCAAGGCCGGCCTGCTGATGTTAACCCGCTCTTGGGCGCAGGAATTCGGGGCGTATAACATCCGCGTCAACGCCATCGCACCCGGGTTGATTCAGACCGACTTCAGCGAATTCCTCTGGAAAAGTGACACGCGTCGCAGCCAGTTCGAGCAATCGACTCCCTTGGGCCGCATTGGCCAGCCGGAGGAGGTGGCGGGCATTGCCCTCTATCTGGCATCCGACGAAGCCGCGTTTGTGACGGGGCAGGTGATGACTGTGGACGGCGGTTTTACAGCGGTGTGAGGGGCGGAAATTTCGATGTCCACAAACAATCAAACTGAAAACGTTCCCGGCGCACCGACGGAGCTTCCGACGCGACCACCGGTCCGCTGGTGGCCCGGGCTCGTCATCCTGGCGTTGGCGGTCGCGGTGACGATTGGGATTCGGCTCTGGCCAAAGACATCGTTCCAGCAGAAGAACATTGCCACCGCCCAGGTGTTGTTTTTCGCACTCTTTCTGGAGTTGCTTTGGGTGCTGTTTTTTTCGCGACTGCGATGGTCCATCCGACTCGGAGTATTCGGTGGGGTGGTGAGTTTGATCGGTCTGGTGGCCGGCCTTTTTCGGATCCAGGGCGTCACTGGCGATCTGTTGCCGATTTTGGAATGGCGCTGGAAACAGCCAGCCGGGATGGCAATCCCCGTGGGTCAACCCCCGTCGCCCGCAAGTCGCGCAGAGCTTCTCGCTCAAACAACCAACGACTTCCCGCAGTTCCTCGGTCCGCAACGAAACGCGCACGTTACCGGTCCGACACTGGCCCGCGACTGGCGCGCCCAGCCGCCGGAAAAGCTCTGGTCGCGACCCGTCGGCGCCGCCTGGTCCGGCGTTGCCATTCTCGGAAATTACGCCGTCACTCAAGAGCAGCGCGGCGAGGATGAAATGGTGGTCGCTTACGAACTGGCGACGGGCAAGGTCCTGTGGTCGCACGCGGACAAGGCACACTACAACACCATCATCGCCGGTGAAGGTCCCCGCGCCACGCCGACCATTGTTGACAATCGCGTTTACACCCTGGGGGCAACCGGCATTTTGAACTGCCTGGACCTGGCCACCGGCGCGCGCATCTGGTTTAAGGATATCATCAAAGACAACCAGGCGACGGTGAACGGTTGGGGCATGAGCGGCTCGCCATTGGTCATCAGCCAAAAAGTCGTCGTGAATGCCGGGGGAGCGAACGGTCGCTCGTTGGTGGCTTATGACGCGGCAACGGGTGATTTCGTCTGGGGCGGCGGGAGTTCCGGGGCCGATTACAGTTCGCCGCTGCCTGCAACTCTGGCCGGCGCTCGGCAGATCTTAATCTTCGCCCACCAGGTTTGCGCCCATGATGAGCAATCGGGAAAGGTGCTTTGGGAATACCCATGGCCGGGCGGTCACCCGCATATTGCCGTCCCGGTCGTCCTGCCGGGCGATCGCGTGCTGGTCACCAGCGGCTACGGGACGGGGAGCGAGTTGCTGCAGATAAAAAGGGAGGCGGACGGCAATTGGTCCGCCACCCGGCTTTGGAAATCCATTCGCCTCAAGGCCAAGTTTACCAACGTGGTGTATCGGGATGGTTTCATTTACGGGCTTGATGACGGCATCCTGGTCTGCCTCGATGCCGCCGACGGGTCGCTCAAATGGAAGGAGGGACGCTACGGTCACGGGCAGGTGATTCTCACGGGCTCACTGTTGTTGGTGACCGATGAAGGTGGGGACATCGTGCTGGTTGAGCCGGTGCCGGAGGCACATCGCGAACTGACCCGCTTCACCGCCTTGCATGGCAAGACGTGGAACCCACCCGCACTGGCCGGCGAATACCTCGTGGTTCGGAATGACAAGGAGGCGGCGTGCTTTCGCCTCCCGATTACGAAGTAAGCAGTCGCGAGCGGAAAACTGCTGGGCAAGGATCCGAAGTCGGAAAGCATGCAAAACTGCAAACACGATAACTGACGGGCCGGCCATGGGAAGCGATAGCATGCTTTCGCTTCGAATATCGGCCACCGAATCGCGAGGCATGTGCCGGGACGACGAATGACGCCCTGATCTGGCACGGACGGATGCCGACCCGTGCCTTCAATCTGGCTGGGGCGATCGATTAGCCAGTCAGCCCCCTTCCGTGTTGAAGGCGATGGCTGCGTCATCCGGGTTGGTTGCCAGCACGCGAAGTATGGGCGACCACACCGGAGCCGACCTGACAAACCCCTATTGAGATCGCGTTCTTTCGATGGCTTTCAGTTCTGCTATTGCCTTTTGGTCGCCATTGGCAGCCCGCGTGGCCAAATCTGTCGTCATGGCTTGCATCGCTCGTTGCACGGCCATCAATTGCTCGGCGCTGACCCCGGATTTGGTTCGGGCTGCTTGAAGTGCCACGACGCCGCTCGCATAATCATCCGCCCGGGCTGCGGTAAGAGCTGCCTTCACCAGATCCTGGGCTTCGGCCACGGGGGCAGGGGCGGGCGCAGGCACACCGGCTGCCGGAGCCGTCGCTGCCGGTGGCGCTTGAAAGGCCTGTTCCAATTCAGCCACGCTGGATTTCACGTCGGACTGCTTGCGGCACCCACCCGCCAGCAACACAAGGGTCGCAAGCAACGGAACAAATAAAGATTTCGGGTTCATTATCGTCGGTTGGGTTTGCGCTGGTGATCCGTTCAGCGACCGTCCACAGAGCCAGGGTAACACCACAGACTGTTCTTACGGGGATCCGCCAGCAATTGGAAGTAACGCTTCCACTTCACGTATTCGACGTGGCCGTCGAAATGTCCCATGGTGGCACCGCTGTTGTGCCGTTGCGTGAGGCCTTCGTTTGGCCGGCTGGAGCCATCGTTGAAGTTGCCGGAGTCGGTCTCGTCAGATTCCCAGAAGAGCATGTCGGTCCCCTTGAACGCCGAGTTGCGGTAGGTTTTCCCGATCGCCCCGGAACCCCAGTCGTAGGCACCGCCGCCGGCAATCACCGCTCCATTCATCAAATAACTGGTGAACTTCACATCCGCCACCTTCCAGGCTGCCAGGTTGGTTTTGTGAATGGGACACATGTACACCGACCAGGATTTCAGCGTCTGGAAGAAGAGTCCTTTGCTGGGGCCGTTGGTTTGGTTTGGGCCCGGCACACCCGGCAACGCCTCGCCGGGCTTGTAAAGCCAGCCCGCGGGGAGGTTTCGGTTCCCCAATCCGCTGGAGCCGCCGCAGTTCGGCGGGCTGATCCGGTCATTGTTGTCCCCCAGGTATAAATTGTGACTCAACCCCAGTTGTTTCATGTTGTTCATGCACTGCGTGCGGTGGGCTTGCTCCTTTGCCTTGCTCAAGGCCGGCAACAGCATGGCGGCCAGAATGGCGATGATGGCGATGACCACCAGCAACTCGATTAACGTGAAGGCTCCGCCGGGATCAACTGAAGTTGAATCCGAACTCCGAGGAGCACTCGTTCTTAGATTCATGTAACTGACTATCGACGATTCAAGCCAGGAACGCAAGGTTCTGCGCTTGGCGCGACAGGCGTAATGGCGATTTGGGTAACGCTATCCAGTTAAAGCCAGTCCTTTGATTCCACAGCCAGACCAAATTCCGTCGAGCACACGAATGCCAACGAAGCCCGGCTCCCACACCTGTTAATCGCCGAGGGCCAAGAAATAAGGAAAACGCCGACCGCCTGACCATCAGCGCGCCGACCGTAGCCACTTACATCCGGCGCATCTACGAGAAGCTGCAGGTTCACAGCCGCGCCGCCGCCATCGGGAAATTCAGTTCGCTGACCAAAGGCCACCGTGCCGGTCTGCCGAGGGGCGCCAAGGCGGCGGTCGCGAATCCGTTGGATGATTGACTCTCCGGCAGCTGGCGTGTTCCCAAATTGGGCGTGCGGCAGGTAAAGCGGTGACCGACGACTTGCCGAGATCCTCGAGTTTGACACCAATCGGGTTCGACGGAGGGGGTTGCCGGACGACGATTCCGTCCCTGCCGGGTGGCGCCCTTCCACGAACTGCCGTGTCACGCTTCGGGCCTTGTTACCGCCAAGGCCAAACACTCGGAGCGGTTCCTGGCCATGGTATAATTTTCGAAATAGCTGGCGCCGAGGCGACCATGCACGATCCCCTTAAATCTGCACCGGTTTAATTTTCAAAAATCACGCGGGCGCGCCGGCCCATCATAAGGTCGTGCTCCTAATATCCGGCCCCGGTTTTGTTCGACGGTGAGGAGCGCCGGATCTGTGACGCGGGGTGCTTCAATAAATCCGTGATAACGGCCCATCCAATACGCCAATAGCCAGGCAGACGGTTGCACCACGTCATGGCCGCCCGTGCCGCCGTCGGCTTTCATCGTCCAGTTGTCCCACAGCATCGGCTCGCGTTCGCGCGGCGAAAATGCCCGTGTGCCGCCGGAATAGGCGACGTAACCGGGCGGTGTTTGCAGGTCGGTCCGGTGTGAATTCTGGTAGGAGTATATCACCAGATCGAGCGGCCATTCGCGCAGATGGTTTACGGCGGGTTCGACCTCGCAGTCGTTGCCGGTCAACGCACCGTAGATGAAATTGAACCAGGGGACCTGTTCGATGCGCTCGATTTCCCAGCTGCGGTCGAGGCTGCGGCGGTAGATCGAACGCAGCCTGGGATCCGTTTCGTATTTCAACAGGTTCGGGTAACAGAGAAAGGAGAGGTGTTCAAGAAACTGCAGGACGTCCCCGGGCGGGAACGTGCATTTCTGCCGGAGGGTGTACTCCGGATAGCCGAGCTTCACCAGTTCCTGGTAGCCCTGGGCGAAGCGCAACTCGCCCGTGAGTACCTCTGCGGTTTTGATGAACGACAGGATTTCGAGCGCATTCAATCCGCGCGCCGCGTTGCCTTCGCCGGCCGCATTGAAATACTCCGGGCTCCAGCGCCCCCAGCGGGTCGGTTTGCCATCCAGATCAATCAACTGCCAGCCGTGCTCTATCAGATGTCCGGCGACACGCGAAAGAAACGTTTTGGCCTGCTGGATCTCTTCGCCTTGCGCCGCGAGTTCCAAGAAGAGGGCGACCGCATAAAAGTGCGCGCAGATTTCGTCGCTCGACGTGTCGCCTTTCCACTCAAACAATCCGTCCCTGGTATCGTGCCATTCGGCGGCGGCTTCGCCGGAGCCGTGCTGGGCCTGATGACCGCGCTCGCCTTTCGCCCAGACGGCGCGGGCGGGAAAGCCCTTGATGCCAGTCATCGCCTCGAGCCAGCGGACGGTGTGGAAGGAATTGACGGCTTCGCGGCGCGCCTCCGGGTCTTTGGTCACTGCGTAGCGGTAGGTTTGGGCGGCCAGGTAGTCGCACGAATAACCGCCATCGTTGTCGCCCGCTTCGCGAACATATTCCTTCAACTTCGCATCCCACTCCAGTTTGTGGACGAGGCCCAGCCGCTTTTGTCCCCATTCCCCTAGGTGACGTTCATAATAGGCCGCTTTCTTCAGCAACGTGTACGGCTCGTAATCGATGATGCCCAGGCCTTTGTCGGTGGCGATAAAGACCGCGCGTTCGCTGCTCGCGATGGCATTCACGCGGTCGTCGGGCAACCAGCGTTGACCGGCGAAGTAATGAAACTGCCCGCCGGATTGGCGAATCGCGCCGCGCGTCGTGCCAATCCAAAGGTCACCACCAAAACCGCGGGCCAGACAGGTTGCGTCTTCGTAGCAGAGTCCTTGTTCGCCACGCAGTTGGGTGAGCGACATGCCGCGCAGGACGCCCAGTCCGCGATCGGTGGCGATGTAAAGCCGGCTGCCCAGGCTCAAAACATCGCGTGTCTTCAGCGACGGCAAATCGCCCCAGTCCCAAACTTTTTCCACCGGCCAGTTCCAGACGTTGCGCGCGCCGAACCCCATGCCATCAAAAATCGTGAGCCGCCCCGGTCCGTGCACATAAAGCGTCTCGCCGTAGGAAGCGACCCGCGTGATTCCAAACGGGCTCGGCGAGGAGGTTAATGCTTCCAGCGCATCTGCTTTGACGCGCCACAAACGACTGCCCCCCGCCGCCACCACGGCGCCGGAATGTTCGCAAACATCGTTCACCGCCTCGGTCGAAATCGCTTTCCACGATCCGTTCTCGAATCGATGCAACCCCGGACTCGTGATCGCCCACAATGCGCCTCCGGCCGTGACCAGCCGGCTGACTGGCGCGCGCAACGCGCTGACTTCAACCAGTTCCTCGCCCTTCATTTGATAAAGTCCTTTGGCCGAGCCGGCGAAAAGGTTTCCTTCGTAAACCGCCATGGAGGTCAATGGCGTGTCCGTGGCGATTTTGCGACCGACTTCCTGGAGATAAACGTCGTCGCGGACGGGTTGCCAGAGCCGGGGCGCAGCGGTTGCAACCGGCCCTGCCAACCCGCCGAGCTCAGCGGCAGCCAATAATGCAATAAGCCGGAGCCGGCGGACGGACGATCGGCGAAACACGGTTTCCATAAATTTGTACGCGGCTTACGGTTGCTTCCTCAAGTATGCGAATAGGTCCCGCACCTCCTGGGGTTGGAGCGGGTCGAGCAATCCTTCCGGCATGAGTGACAGCGCGGAGGCCTGCAATTGCTCGATGTCGCGACGCGGCAGCACGAGGCGTTTGCCGCTTCCATCCGTCAACGTAACTGCGCTGGGCGTCTGTTCCGTGATGAAGCCCGTGAGGCTCTGGCCGTCCTTCGTCTCAATATTGAAGGCGGTGTATTCTTCGCGAATGGCCAGACTTGGGTCCACAATGGCCGACAGGATGAAGTCCAGATTGTCGCGCTCGTAGCCCGTCAGGTCGGGGCCGACTTTGGCGCCTTCGCCGTTCAACGTGTGGCAGCTGGCGCAAATTCGCTGGAAGATCACCCGTCCGGACGGCGCGTCGCCTTGGCCCGCCGCAAGGGACTCGCGCACCTGGGCAATTTGCCGCTCCTTCTCCTCGGAACTGCGCGTCAGCCGGCCCCAGTGCTTTTGGATAAGCGCATCGCAGGTGGCATCTTTGAATCCTTGAATGGCGAGCACGTTGGCGATTGGGACTTGTTCCTTCTTCAAACGTCCGGCATTCACGGCTTCCAGTAATGGTCTGGCCCAAGTGACCCGGCTGCTGAGCGCAGATTGGGCGGCGGCCCGGAGTTCCGGACTGGAATCGACCGAAAGCGCCAACAAGGCTTGCGCGATCTCGGGCTGGTCGAAGCGCTGCAAGCTGTTGACCAACTCCAGCCGCCACGCCGGAGAACTCTCCACGCGAAGTTGTGCGAGCAGCACCGGCACTGCCGCCGGCTCCCGGCGTTCCCCCAGGAGTTGAGCCAGCGCACGGCGCTCGGCTTCCGGTACCTGCGGGTTTGCAATGCGCTGGAGCGCCGCTGGCGTGGCGGGAGCGTAACCGAGGCGCAGCGCGAAGTTAATCAGGGTGAAAGTGGGCGCGCGGCGTGACCAAAGTTCGCCCACCTGCTTTTGCAGTGAGGCCGGCACGACGATCACCGGATCGCCTTGCAGACCTTCCGCCATGCCTTCGACGAGTTTGTCAACGTCGCTTTCGGTCGGAGCGAGGGTCAGGAGTCGGACGCAGGTTTCCAGATTCAGCGCGCTGCGTTCTGCCGCATAGCGTCGCCCCAAACGCGCGATGATAAAACGGCTGACGATGGGCGCTTGCCAGAACGAGTCGTCCTGCAACCGTTTCAAAACCGCCTCCCGGTCGCTGGCGCATTTGCTTTCGAGCGCCCACCAGAGGAGCAGGGGAATGTGTTTGTCGCCGGCATCATCGCCGCGGAGCAGTAACTCGTAAATAATCGGCAGCGCGTCTTTACCCGGCAACCGCTTGAGCGAACTGGCCATTTGGCTGCGGACCTCCACCTCGGGCTCGGTCTGGGCGAGCCTTTGCCATTCGGTCAGAATGGCGGGCGAGACTTTGCCGGAATCGCCCAGCAGGCGAATGGTCCAGTAGCGCACCATTGGATTCGGATGATGGAGCGTTTGGCGGGCGAGTGAATCCTCAAAACCCCCGCTGGCATTCAGTGCCCAAAGGGCCTCCAGCGCGAGCTGGCCGGTTTCCTTGGCCACGATCTTCGCCAGCGCCGGCACGGCGCTCGGGTCGTGGCGATCCCAGAAAATGCGCAGCGCCATCTGCCGCCACCACTTATTCGGGCTCGCCAGGAGTTGGGTGAGTTCGGCCGTGCCCAGTTTCGCGATATCGAAGGGCTGTCCACTTCCTCTCTCCGCGAGGAACGAGTGGGGAGAGGATCGAGGTGAGTGGTTGCCTGCGGAACGAGCCACCTCTCCCCGGCCCTCTCCTCCAGCCAATGGAGGAGAGGGAGAGAACCGTGCGTTCGTGCCACTGGCCTTCAGACGCCAGAGTCGGCCCGTGGCCTTGTCCCACGTGTCGCGGGGATCGAGATGGCTGAGCCGGCTGTCGCACCAATCCGCGATGTAAATCGCGCCGTCAGGGCCGGTCTTCGTGTCCACCGGCCGGAAGTGATGGTCGGGACTGTCGATGAGCACTTCGGTGTCATCGGTGCGGAAACTCGACGTGTCGCGCGACAGCCGGCTGGCCTGGTACCGGCTCGTCAAGGCCATGCCGGCCACCAGTTGCCCTGCGAGCCGTGGAATCGCGCCGCCTTCGTAAATGATCATTGTCTGCGGGAAACGCGGTTTATACCCGGTGTGGCTCATGTGTTCGAACCAGCCAAAGGCGTAGGGATTCATCAGCGGCCCGTGCTTGGCCCAGGTTTTGATGTAGCAACCGCCCTGCGCGTAATGCAGTCCCCGGGTGTTGTCGTAATTCGAACCGGAAAAACAGCGCCCCTCGGCGTCAAACTCCAGGCTGTAAGTATTGCCGCCGCCCTCGGCAAACACCTCGAACGCGCGCGTCGTGGGCTGGTAACGCCAGATGGCCTGACCGAGAAACTTCACGCCGTTGATATCCGCCGTGCAGGTGCTGCCATGCGCGCCGTAGAGCCAGCCATCCGGCCCCCATGCCAGACTGTTCGCACCGGAGTGCGTGTCTTCCAGACCGAAGCCGGACAGCCGCACCTCCGGATCGCCATCGGGAATGTCGTCCCGGTTATTGTCAGGATAGAACAGCAAGTACGGCGGATTCAAAACCCACACCCCGCCCCGGCCCGTGACGACGCTGCGGACCATGTTCAGGTCGCTGACGAAATCCTTCGCCTGGCTGAACACCCCGTCGCCCTTGGGGTCTTCGAGAATCGTGATGCGGTCAAGGCCTTTGAAATGATGGGGCGGCGGCGGGGGCACGCGGTCGTAAACCGCCCGCAGGTATTGGTCATACTTCACGATCTTCAATCCGGCGGGGAAGGGATACTGGAGATATTGCACGACCCAGAGCCGCCCGCGCTCGTCGAAGTGCAGATTCAACGGCTGCCGTACGACCGGTTCGCTGGCGACAACTTCGACCACCAGACCCTCGGCGACTTTGAATTGCTGAAGTTCGTCCGTCGGTGAAGGCGCGGGCGACTGATCGCTGAGTTGGCCGCCAGGTTTGAAGGTCTTGACGAATTCCTGGACCTTCGGATCGAAGGTGTCCACTGGTTCGGCGGCCAAGGCTTGGGATATCAACAACCGGAGAGCCAGGAGTATTCCGAGAAGGAGCGCACAGCGAAAACTGTTTTTCTGAATCAGCTTTAACCCAGGTGGCGCCGCGATCAGGAATGCCGATGCGTTCAAGGATTGTTGACCTCGTTCCGGCCGGCAGGCATTGCACAAATCAAAGGGCACGTCCATTGGTTAGCCACGAGGCGAACAGTAGTCAATCCCGCGGAACCATCAGGGACGTCGGCTGGCCACCTCTTCCAAGAAACAACCCCACTCGCGAAATCCCAACGGGTGGCCGCCGGCGCGCGCTTGTTCCGACACCAGTTTGCCCAATGCCTCGATTGCCTCCGGCACCAGGGCTGCCCGCAGAAACTCCGGTTCGCCGGCAAATGCGCGGTTCACCAGGAGCAGCGTCTCCATGGCCTTGTCTTTGTTCGGCGCGCCCCGGCTCAGAAAATCCTGGTTCCGCGCGCGGAGGCCCAATTGCAGCGAGCGCAAGACCTCGCTGCGTGCCGGGTCGTCACGCGGCATCACTGCCGCGAGCTGTGCCAGACCCCGCAGCATGATGTAGTGGTAAGCCGGCCGGGCGTTGTGTGGGTCGAGCCAGCGGCCCGCGCGCGTTCCCTCCGTGAGTTGGCCCGGAATCACCCCAATGATTGCCTTCCTGGTTGCTGCTTTCAGGTAACGTTCTTCCGACGTCACTTGGAACGCCTTGGCGAGCAGGTAAACGCTGAAACTGTTGTAATTCCAATTCGCCACCAGCCGGCGGGAAATGGCCCAGTCGGCGGCCTGCCGCGCGGAGGTCAGATACTTTTGCTCTCGCGTCAATTCGAACAATTCGAACATCGCGACCCCGCACTCGCCGTTGTCGAATTGCAGGCCGCCGTCATCCGCGTCGTCAATCACCCAGCCTTGGTGGACCAGCTGATTCAGTCGGCCTTCCTTCTCGGCCCGGGCCAGGAAGCGTTCGGCAACTTCGAAAGGCTTGCCACCCTTGCCGCCGCGCACAGCCGGGAACGGGAAGACGCCGCGACCACCCTGGGCCTGCGCCCAAATGAGGAAATCCCCCGCCGCCACGGCGTACGCCCGGCTTTGTTCCGCGCCATCCAGTTTCCCGCGGGCCACGGCGACATTTCCGGCCAAAAAGGAAGCCGGCTCCCGCAGGGCGTGGGTCAGTTTCGTCGGGTCGAGGCCGGTGCGCCACCAGCTGAGTTTTTCAAAACGGCCGAAATCTGGTTGGAAACCGCGCTGGGCCTCGGTGGCGGTCAGCCAGCGGCCCGTTTTTGGAATGGCAAGAAAAGTGTCGGCCACCTCCGGCTCGCCGGCTTTCGGCCCGAGCGCTTGCCGGGCAGTGGCTACTGCAACGCGCACGGCTGCGAGATCCTCCTTTGCTAGCGCGTCAGCGAGTTCCCGCGCCGGTTGTGCCAAGACGCCGGCGAGAGACAATCCCAGACTAAGCATCGCCAGCAAAACGCGTCGGGCTAAAGGCATCGTTGGGGGTGGTTTCATTGAAGCTACAAGCCGCCCAAGCTCACGATTTGTAACCCTGAACCGTAGCAGCCGACGTGAGTCGGCTCTGGTTTCCCAGAATTCCTGGATGGAGCGGACTCACATCCGCTGCTACGAGCTTCATGGGTATTTGCTTCCTTATTTCGGCGGCTCGCCTCCCTCGAGTTTTATTCCCGGTGGCAGCGGATGCCCCGCAAGGAAATCCGCCGCACTCATGCGCCGGCCACCTTCGCGCTGCAGCGACGTGACGCGTAGCGCGTCTTCGCCGCAGCCAATGATGATTCCGCTTTTTTCGGCCTGGAGGATTTCACCCGCGTTGCCCGACCGGGAAATGACTTCAGCGCCCCAGATTTTGAGCAGCTGGGGTTGTGGTTGGCCGGGCAGAAACGTGAAAGCGCCCGGCCACGGGGTGAAGGCCCGGATGCGATTCCAGATTGCGCGGGCGGGCTGTTGCCAGTCAATCCGGCCATCCTCTTTCTTGATCTTCGCCACATGCGTCGCGCAGGCGGCATCCTGGGCCCGCGGCTGGATCTTGCCCGTGACGTAGTCCGGGATGGTTTGCACGAGCAGTTCCGCGCCGAGCTGCGCAAGTCGGTCGTGGAGCGTGGCGGCGTTGTCCTCGTCGTGGATGGGGGTCGGACGTTGCGTGAGGATGTCGCCGGTATCGAGGCCGACATCCATTTTCATGATCGTGACGCCGGTCTCGGCGTCGCCATTAAGGATGGCCGATTGAATCGGTGCGGCACCGCGATATTTTGGCAGCAACGACGTGTGGACATTCAGACAACCGAACCGCGGCAACTCCAGGAGGGTTTTCGGCAGAATCTGTCCGAACGCGGCGACCGCGATCAGGTCGGGGGCCAGGGCGCGCAGTTCGCCCAGAAAGTTTTCATCCCGCGCCCGCTCCGGTTGCAGCACGGGCAAGCCGGCCGAAACGGCGAGCTGCTTGACGGGGGAAGGTTGGAGCTTGAGTTCGCGGCCCTTCGGCCGGTCCGGCTGGGTGACCACGGCGACAACGAGAAACGATGTTTCGCGGAGCAGCGCGGCGAGGCTGGCGGCGGCCAGTTCGGGCGTCCCCATGAAGATGATGCGCAGCGCAGCCACGGTCCAAGCCAAGCCGAAAACCGCGCCTAGCTAAAGCACAAAAGCAGGCTGGGCCTCAGTTGGGCGACGTTACGCGTGCCCTTTCGAGGTGGCGCAAGATGTCGCAGAGCACTTTGGGGGGCGGCTGGTTGGAGTTGATGCGGTGCACCAGTTTGGGGCCGTAGAATTTCAGCACCGGCTTGGTTTCCTGTTCATACACCTTCAGCCGCTGGCGGATGACCTCAAGATTCGCATCGTCGAGCCGGTTTTCCTTCAGGGCGCGCCGTTGAAGCCGGTGCACAAGCGAATTGAAGTCGGTGCAATGCAGGTAGAAAACCGCCTTAACGTCGAGCGCATCGGCGAGCATCTGGGCCTGATGGAGATTGCGGGGGATGCCGTCAAGGACCAGGGTGTCGGTTTTGGGATTAAAACGGCCGGCGCGTTCGCGGCGGATGTACTGCCGCCATAGCTTCACGGTCGGCAGGTCGGGTACCAGCTGGCCGCGGCTGGTGTAATCAATAAACACCTGGGCCAGCGGATTGGAGGCGCTCAGGGAACGGAAGACGTCGCCGCAGGCGCAGTGGAAAAAATTCGGAATGGTACCGAGGATCTTGCCCTGGGTGCCTTTGCCGGCGCCGGGCGCGCCGAAGAGGAGAATGGTTTTGTATTTCATGGCGCGTGGCGAATGGGGCGTGGGGGTATTAGGTGTCCCGGTGTTTGATCCGGATTTCCAGAATCTCACTGAACGGAATCTGCACTTCCTGCGAGGCACCGCCCCGATGGACGTCCGCGTGCAGATCGTTGGTCGCAATCCGGGAGATGCGGGTGGCGGTGAACTCGCCCCGAGCGGATTTGATAACCAGTACGAGGTCCTTCTCCGCCTCCCGCCGGACGACCCCGAAGAAGCCGGAGAACTTGGTTTCGATGAACCGGCGATTGAAAGTGAACTGGCCGCGTTTGAACACCTGGGGCTCGGGCACCGCTGCGGCCGGCGCCGCCGGTGCGTGGGCAATGGTCAGTCCGCCGTGCCCGCTCGGCGCGGCCGCTGCGGCTCCGGGATCCGCCAGCGGCGAGGTCGGGGCGGCGTCCGGGGCCGCGGCTTCGGGCTGCTCTTCCTCCTCAACGGCTTTCATTTTGGTGGGGAGACAAAGAAACACCGCCGGGCCGATGATGGGGGCAATGGCCGCGATGCCGCACACCATGGCGGCCGGATAGGCCCGGATGATCGAGATTTCGTAACCCGCGTAGATATTTGCCGCGTAAACCAGAAGCAGGGCCAGCAGACCGACGGAGGAGCCGAAGAGGGCGCCGAACAGGGAACCCTTCGCCGGGCGTTCGAGCCGCGGGACGGGTTTGATCACGACTTCAGTCTTCTTGATCGTCGCATCTTCCAGGACTTCGAGGTACGGTTGGATGAAGGCTTCGAGCTTGAGCTTGGGATCCCCGGCCAGTTGCTTGAGCGTGGCCTGCGAAAGCTTATCCCAGGAGAGCTTTTCATAGCGGCTGCCGTCGACGCGGATTTGCAGGAATTCCGGTTTACCCTGGACGATCTCACCCTCGATCTTCGTGCCGTCGGCGTACTCAAATGTAATGGCCGGCACCCTGGCCACGAACCAGAGGCAGAACCACAAACCGATCGCCATCCATTTGGAGTTTCGCACGGGGTTTTTCCTAACAGAAGCGCGCGATCAAAGGAAGGAAAAATCCGCCCGCGCCCGGGTCAAATCACATTTCCCAGTTCGTTCGCCAGTTCGTCCACCGTCCAGTTGCGTTGTCGCGCCGACAGGGCATCCGCGGCGGCGCCATGCTGCCAGACGGCGTAGCGCAAGGTGCGCCCGACGTCCGCCGCCAGCGCCGGTTGGGCCAGCAGCCCCGCAATGAACCCCGCCAGCAGGTCGCCGCTTCCGCCCTGGGCGAGGTGCGGATTCCCTGACGGGTTCACAAAGATTTCCTCGGTGCTGCGACCGATCAACGTTTGATAACCTTTGAGGACCACCCAGCAATTGCCAAATCGCCTGGAGATTTCGCGGACGGCGTGGGGACGATTCTCCTGAATCTGCGCGGGCGTCGTTTTCAGCAACCGCGCCGCTTCGCCCGGGTGCGGGGTCATGACGCGGATGGTGTTCTTGGGCACATGATCCAGCGGCAACCAGTCCAGCGCGCTGGCGTCCACGATGATCGGCAGCAATAAGTCGCGCCACATCTTGCGCGTCCCGGCGCGCAATTCTTCCGGCACCTCCGGCGCCGCCAGCCCCGGCCCGATGAGCAGGGCGGAGAAATCGCCCGGAAAATGGGTGGCGGGGGTCCACGCGTTGACCATCGCCGATTGCAATTGGGCCGCCACCGGGTAATAAGCGGGTTCGTGGGTCAGCACGGTCAGCAGCCCGGGTTGCGCCCGTTGCGCCCCGCGTGCGGCTAGGACGGCTGCCCCGTGAAATCCGACGCTGCCAGCAACGATTCCCAGGTGACCGAAACTGCCCTTGTGGTGGGCAATCGGGCGGGGCGGGGGAAAACCACCGAAATCACCCGGCAGCGTCCAGTTTAATTCGGCCGTGAGCGGACAGGGAATCAACCCCACATCGGTCGCCACTTCGAGGTGGCCGACAAAGGCCAGAGCGCTGGCCCGCAGCAATCCCGGCTTGGGGGCGCCAACGGTCAGGGTGACGGCTGCCTGCACCACGGCCCCCATGGCTTCGCCAGTGTCGGCATGCAAACCCGATGGAACGTCCACGGCGAGGATCTGGGGATGCGCGCCGTTCAGCCGGGAAACAAAAGCGTTCCAATCTTCATCGAGCGGCCGGTTCAGTCCGATGCCGAGCAAGCCGTCGATGATCAGGGCGGGATGGTTGCCCAATTCGGTTTCGAGTTGCGGCAGGCAGGCGGCGGCGGACTTGACGTTGAGCAATTCGACGCGCCGATCCGTAAGATGCTCCTGGGCCGCGCGCACGTCGTCTCCGTTGTGGCCGTTGCCGGCCAAAAGGAGAATGAAGTCGTTGGGGCGCGTCATTTGCAGCGCGCGGCGGGCAATACACAGGCCGACGCGCCGGATAACTTCAGCCTCCGTCTGGCCGGTGGCCCAGGTGGCGCCTTCCCAACGGCGCATCTGCGCGATGCTGATGATTGGTACTGACATGGCGCAAGCTTAGCGACGCCGCCACCATCGAAAAGGACAAATGCAAATTTCCCGCCGCCAGGAACCGGGGGGCAACCCCGTCGGGCCCCGACTCATTCGTCCCTGCCCGGGGGCAGGTTACCTGGGAGCGCGGTGCGGACGGGGCCTCCGGCCTCAGATTTCCCAGCCCCGCCGGTTGTTGCGTTTGACGTATTGGGCCGCTTCCGGCGCATTGGTGGCGCACATGTTCGGGCCGTCCCATTCCAATTTCTTGCCGGTGCGCAACGCGACGCAGCCGAGCAAAATGATTTCGGTGAGGTACGCCGCAATATCGAAATTCGAGTATGGCACCGGGCCGCCTTTGCAACCGGCAATCCACTCGAGGTGGTGGCGTTTGTCCGTGTCGCCTTGAAACGCGTTCCGCGGGATGGTTTGCGGGATGGCCTTCACGGCCGCGCTGTTCTGGCTCGTGACGAACTCCTTGTCGCCGGTGAGCTTGACGAAGAACTTGGCGCCGTAGTCGTCGGGCGAAAAAATCTTGCCCTTGTCGCCGATGAGGATGCAGCCGCTGCCGGGCACCGAACCCATCATCTCTTCGACGTCGCCGGTCACCGCGGCGGGCGGTTTGTTGTTGCCGTCGTGGCGGTAGGGATTGTCCGCCTTGGGATTGCCGCCATCGTACCACCAAAAGGTGACCGGGGCGAGGCCTTCGCGGGCGGGGAACAGGAACCGGATTTTTGATTTCAGCGGGTAGGTTTCCTTGTTCATGGCCGAGGACTCAGCTTCAACCTCGACGGGGTACCCGAGCTTGAGCGCGCGGAAAGGCATGTTGGCGGTATGGCAGGCCATGTCGCCGAGGGCGCCCGTACCGAAATCCTGCCAGCCGCGCCAACTGAAGGTGTGATAGACGCCCTGCTTGTACGGCCGTAACGGCGCCGGGCCCAGCCAGCCATCCCAGTCCAACGTTTGCGGCACAGGATCGGAGCCCGGCGGCCGGTCCAGACCCTGCGGCCAGACCGGACGATTGCTCCAGACATGTACTTCGCGGACGGAGCCGATGAGGCCGGCTTGAATGACTTCGACCGCGCGGCGCAAACCGTCTTCCGCGCTGCCCTGATTGCCCATCTGCGTCACCACGCCGTACTGCTTGGCCAGCTTGCGCAACAGCCGTGCCTCGTAAACGGTTTGCACCAGCGGCTTCTGGCAATAAACGTGTTTGCCCATCCGCATCGCGGTCGCAGCCACAAGGGCGTGCATATGATCCGGGGTGGAGACGATGACCGCGTCGAGCGTGGTCTCCTTTTTCAGCATCTCTCGCCAATCCTGGTAGGTGCGGGCGTCCGGATATTTTTCCTTCCGCTTCGCCAGCGTCGCGGCGTCCACGTCGCACAGCGCGACGATGTTCTCGCTCGCGCAGTGATCGGTGTCGCTGGATCCTTTGCCGCCGGCGCCCACGACGCCGATGTTGAGTTTCTCGTTTGCCGAAATCCGGCGGGGCCGGCCCGTGGCGCAACCGGTCATGGCGGCCGCGCCGGCGAGGGCGGTGGTGTAGAGGAATTGACGACGCGTAAAGCCGCCGTGCGGCCCGGGAGAGAGATTATGTAAAGACATGCCGCTCTTCTACGCAGCCCGGCGACGACGCACAAGATTTTTTTCGGAACGAGCCCGCCGGTGAGTTGACTCAAGATAAATTTTACCGGGACGGGTAGGTGGACGAGGGGTCTGTCGATTCAAGTTCAATGTCGTCAAAGCCGAACTGACGCAGGCCCCATCTCCCGGCCCGGGCGGCCAGGGCCGCGCGCCGCGACTGCCCCATAGACCATCGCGACGATGACGATGGCCGCCACCAGGATGACGATCAGGATCGGGCTGCTCATGCGCTACGCCCGGATTTATGCTCCGATTCGTGAACTATTTTCCCAAGACCGGTTTGACAATGCCGGCCCACAGTTTATAGCCCGCGTCGTTCAGGTGGAGCTGGTCGTCACCGAACCATTCCCCGCACGGCTCGCCGTTCGCGTCCAGCATCGGCGTGAAGACGTCCAAGTACTCAAGCTTGGACTGGCCGGCGATAAAATCCTGAATCAACTGATTGGCGGCTTTGACGGCCGGAAGGAATTTCCGGCGGGACGGACTCGGTTTGATCGCGATGAAAGCAATCCGCGTGGCCGGTAGCGCGGATCGCACTTGGGTCACGAACGCCTTGAAGTCGGCCGCCACTTGCTCCGGCGATTTGCCGGCGGCAATGTCATTGTCCCCGGCGTAGACCAGCACCAACTTTGGCCGATAGGGGATGACAATTCGTCCGGCAAACGCCACGGCATCGGCCAGGTGCGACCCGCCGAAACCGCGATTGATAAGCTGGTGCTCCGGGAACTGGTCGGGGGCATTTTTCCACAGCCGGATGCTCGAGCTGCCCACCAAGAGAATGGCGTCGCGCGGCGGCGGGTTGGTCTTGTCCGCCGCCTCGAACGCCTGGATCGCCTCCTCCCATTTCAGATGATGCGGAGAATTCGTGGCGGCCTCCTGGGCGCCGACGACCAGCGGTGCGCAAAGCAAACTGGCGAACAGCCTGCAGGCAAGGCGAAGTTTGGTGCGCATGCGGAAATCCTCGCAGCCTTGCCGATCTCCGGAAAGCTTTTTCCTTTTCCGAACGGAGGGTTGACGCCATGTTCGCGCGGTGCAACCGCTTCATGCCCGGGAAATTCATGACGCCGTCCGCGCCGCGCTGACGGAGGACATTGGCCGCGGCGATGTGACCGCGCAAGCCACGGTGCCGGCCAAGGCCAGGCTCACCGTTTGCCTGCGGGCCCGCGAATCGCTTGTGGTGGCCGGACTGGCCTTCGCAGCGGCCGCCTTTCGTCAGCTTTCGCCGGCGATCCGCTTCCAGCACCGCGTCCGGGACGGACAACGCGTGAAGGCCGGTGCGCGGCTGCTGCAAATTTCCGGTCCGGCGCGGGCCATCCTCAGCGCCGAGCGCGTGGCATTGAATTTCGTCCAACGGCTTTCCGGCGTGGCCACGCTCACGGCGCAATACGTGGCGGCGGTCAAAGGGACCACCGCGCAAATCCTCGACACCCGCAAGACCACGCCCGGCTGGCGGCGCTTCGAGAAATACGCCGTGGCCTGCGGTGGCGGACGCAACCATCGCTTCGGCCTTTACGATCTGGTGCTCATCAAGGACAACCATCTCGCGGCGCTCCGGGAGGCAAAACCCAACGCCGTGGTAGCTGCCGTTCAACGAGCGCGCCGGAAATTTCCCCGGCTCCAAGTCGAAGTTGAGGCCGATACGCTTGCCCAAGTGGGACAGGCCGTCGCCGCGGGCGCGGACATCATCCTGCTCGACAACATGACGCCTGCTCAATTAACCCGGGCGGTCAGGCTCGTGGCCGGGCGGGCCAAAACCGAAGCCAGCGGCGGGGTGAATTTGAAAACCGTGCGGGCCATCGCGCAGACCAGGGTAGATTTCATTTCGGTCGGGGCGTTGACGCACTCCGCCCGTGCCGTGGATATCGGACTCGATTTCGAGCCTTGAAAAGATTGGTCGGGCAATGTCTGTCATGACAATTGAGGCGATGCTTGCTTTACGTTTGGCAACCTCCGGGTTGGGCGCTAGCCTTTCCTGAGCAACCCGGATGCAGCAGCAAGAGGAACTCAGACCGCGCCGAGGTGGATGCCCGGCCAAACGCCAAGGAAACCGGTATCCGCGGCCAATTGACCAATCCGCGTCCACCTTTTTTGCGGTGCTGGTCCTGGTCGGCGTCGTCGCCATGACTGATCCCGCGGCGGCTTTTGCCGCGAGTGATCCGCCGTCGATGGCGGATGAATTTGCGGGTTTCAATTTCCGCAAGGAACATGGTCTGCCCAGCGATGATGTCCGGGACATCCAACAAACGCGCGATGGTTCATTGTGGGTCCTGACGCAACAAGGTTTGGCACGGTTTGATGGTGCGGGCTTCACTGTTTTTGAACGGGCTAACAGTCCGGAATTTCAAAGCGACGATCCGCGCGTCCTGGCCGAGGATAGCGAGGGCCATTTGTGGGTTGGTGGCAGAAACATGGTGTTGCGCATGTTGGGAACATCCTTCGAACGGGTGGCGCTGGCGGATGGCCGCAAGCTGGAACACGCTTACCAGCTCTGCCCGGATCCGAAAGGCGGGATGTGGATCGGCGGAGAATCTACGTTGGCCTATTCCCGTGACGGGGAAGTGGAAGTTTTCGGCGCCGAGAGCGGCTTGGAAACTGGCGGGTTGGTGCGCGCCTTGCAATTTGATGCTGCGGGCAAGTTATGGATCGGCACCTTCACTGGTCTCTTTGAATTCGACGCAGCCCAGAAGCGGTTCGCCCGCGTGATCATGCCAGTCCGGGCCCCCGGGAAAGAGATCGCTCCCTTGACACTCCACGCCGGGCGGTCGGGCCAGTTCTGGGGCTTGTTTGCCGCTGCGAAGGACGCCAAGTCACCCCCAGGCTTTTTCGGTTGGATCGAACGGCAGCAGGGGAATTCATGGGCGCCGCCCGCCGGCGTTGGGATGACGAATTTGATTCTCAGCTACGGACTCAAGTTTATCTTTGAAGATAGCAAAGAAAACATCTGGCTGGCGGCGGAGCCAAGCCAGATTCACCGGCTTCGGGGCGGTTCGTTGGAAACGCTGGATCTCCACTTTTCCCGCGGGCCGGATGTCGCCTCGTGCCTTTCGGAAGACCACGAAGGCAATCTTTGGATGGGGACTTTGAAGAGCGGACTCTGGCGCTGGCAGCCGCGGCGGATGCAGGTGTACTCGACACCGGAAGGGTTGCCGCAGGAAAATGTCTGGGCCCTGTGCGAAGGAGCTGACGGAGCGGTTTGGGTCGGAACCGATGGCGGTCTGGGTCGCTTCACCAAGGGGCGCTGGGAGACTTGGAAAACCGAACAAGGTCTCTCCCGAAACAACATCCGGGCCTTGGCGGTGGACCGTGAAGGGACGGTGTGGGTCGGTACGGGCGAAGGATTGAACTCACTGCGCGACGGCAAAGTGACCCGGCATCCGATTCCCGGCGATTGGTTTGAGGCAAAGATCCGCGTGATTCTACCCACCCGCGACGGCGCGCTCTGGGTGGCCGGCGCCGCGAGCCTCCACCGCCTGAGCGGCGGCGACAGGACGAAATTCACCACCGCGGAGGGCTTGGCGAACAACGATGTTCGCGCGTTGCTCGAAGATTCCGCCGGTCGGTTGTGGATCGGAACATTTGGCAGCGGTCTGCAATGCTATGAACAAGGCCGGTTCACGACTTATTCAACCACGAACGGCCTGGCGAATGGATTCGTTTGGGCGCTGCATCAGGATCAAGCCGGCACGCTTTGGATCGGCACGGAGTCCGGACTGTATCGGCTGCGCGACGGGCGCATCGCCACGTTCGGCAAGGCCCAAGGGTTGCCGGACAATCTTGTAAATTCCATTCTCGAAGATGACTTCGGTCAGCTCTGGATCAGTCACGATCGCGGGATCTACCGTGTACGGCGTGCGGCGCTCGATGACGTGGCCGAAGGGCGGACCAACCTGGTGCGCTGCGTCAGTTACACCAAGGCCGATGGCCTGCCGAGTGAGGAAACCAACGGCCAGAAGAGTTATCCGCCCGGGTGCAAGTCACGGGATGGACGGCTGTGGTTCGCAACCACCAAAGGGGTGGTGGTGATTGATCCGAAGTTGCATCAGACGGAGGCCGCGCCGCCGCTGGTGGTCATCGAGGCCCTGCGGGCCACCGGCGATTTGGTATTCTCGTGCCATCCCGAGGATCCACTCTCCCCGGGGCGGACGTTCAACGCCGGTGCTTCCCCGAATCCGGCGGAGGCTTCCAATTCTCACAGCGCCGGTCCTGGCGCCGTTCAACTGCCCCCCGGCAGCGGGCGCGTGCTCGAATTCAGCTTCACCGCAAACACTTTCGTGGATGCGGATCGCGCCCGGTTCAAGTACCGGTTGATCGGCTTGGACGACCGATGGGTTGAGGCCGGCGCCCGACGGCAGGCTTTCTTCACGAATTTGAAACCGGGCGATTATCGCTTCCAAGTCATCGCCGCGAACCATCAAGGCATCTGGAATGAGACCGGCGCGACGTACGCCTTCCGCATCGCGCCGTTCTACTACGAGACCTGGTGGTTCTCTTTCCTTGCCGGCACGCTGACCGTGGCGGCCGTGGGGGGCGTCGTCGCCTGGCGAATCCGGGAGGTGCGTCGCCTGCACCGCCTCGAACGCCAGGCGGCTGTGGCTTCCGAGCGGTCGCGCATTGCCCAGGACTTGCATGATGGGTTGGGCGCGGACCTGACGCGGCTGACCGCGCTGGCGGATCTGGCGAGTGATGCGGCGGCCGTCTCCTCCCGCGATCAATTGCTTAAACTGGCGCAACATTCCCGCGCGGCGACGCGCGGCCTCAAAGACCTTATCTGGATGGCCAATCCGGCCAACGACACCCTGGAGAGTTTTCTCGATCGGCTCTGCCAGAACGCGGAGGATTTTTTGCAGGATACGCGCGTCGCCTGTCGGTTCGACCTTGCGTCCGATCTCCCCCCGCTCGCGCTTCCGCTCGACGCCCGGCGTAATCTCTTGCTTGTCGCCCGCGAGGCCCTCAACAATGTTGTGCAACATTCCGGCGCGAGCGAGGTGCGGATTACGGTGCGGCGGCGGGCCGGCAACCTGGAGCTGACCATGGCCGACAACGGTCACGGATTTGACGGCGATCGCATCCGTTCCGACGCCCTTGGTCTCAGCGGCATGCGCCGTCGGGTGGAGAGCATCGGCGGCCGGTTCGAACTGCAGAGCGGGGCGGGCCGCGGCACCACCATTCAAATTCTGATTCCGTGGCCGACGAGGGAACATGCGCGATCACAAGAATGACATACGGGTGGCAACCATCGAGGATGACGACGATTTTCGCGCGCATCTCGGGGCGTTGATCAACGGCGCGGACGGCCTGGTGTGCGTGGGTTCATTTCGCACTGCGGAAAGCGCCCTCGCCCAGTTTGCCCGCGACGTGCCGGACATATTGCTGCTCGATCTGGAACTCCCCCGGCGGCCCGGTTTGGAAGTGATCACCGAAGTCGTCGCCCGCTGGCCGAAACTGGCGGTCATCGTTCTCACCATCCACGACGAGGCGGCGGAAATTTTTGCCGCGCTGGAGGCCGGGGCCATCGGTTACCTGGGCAAACCCGTGTCCTCCGTCCGCTTGTTGGAAGCCATCGCCGAAGCGCATGCCGGCGGCTCCCCCATGTCCACGGCGATTGCCCGCCGTGTGGTGCGGAAGTTTCACGAACACGGCCAGGTGCGGAAGCACCTGGATCAATTGACCCCGCGCGAATTGGAAATCCTGGATCACATCTCCCGCGGCCTGAGCACGAAGGAAATCGCCACCCGCCTGGAGCTGAGCGACCGCACCATCAGCAGTCATCTGCGAAAAATCTACGACAAGCTCCAGGTTCACTCCCGGAGCGCGGCCGTGTCACGCTTCCTCCAAGGCAAGTGATGCTGCCTGGGTTGGGGGAGACCAACTGCCTTTGGCGTTCGATGGCACAGTGGACATCGAGAACCCCGTCAGCTTCTCCTTCCCCCGTTTGAAGGCGGAAATTTTCTCCGAAAGATTCGTGCCTAAATCCCCTGAGCTTTAGCGGTCGACGTGAGTCGGCGCTGACTTCTCCCCGCCATCAGTTGGAGCGGACTCACGTCCGCTGCTACAGGATTCATGGAGCGCGGCGTCCCGGCTCCAGGGAAAGGCGGTCGCTTGATTGGTCAGGGGGAGGAGAATTCGTATGACCTGCCGGTCCGGAATCGTGGTTGGTCTAAAACCTCGCCTCCGCAACTCCTTGCGTTCCGGAGCGAGTTGTCCGTGGAATGAGCGGTTGGCACGCGAGACGCCTGCCTTGCGCAAAAATGCGCAAGCGCAGGCTTGGTGGGGATTGTTTTTCTCAACCGTTGCGCACATTGGCGGATAGGCGGCGGCGAAAGTTCCGGCAAACTGTTCGCGATGTTTCCTGCCGTACAAAGCCGATTTGATCACGCTGAGTCACTTCCGGCGAACGCTGTGGACGGGATCGGCAAACAAGCGCTTCGCAGGGGCACGCCGCCACTTTCTAAACACCAAACCAAATGATCCCCATGAAATTGAATCCTCGAATCCTGATGCTTGGCCTTATCGCAACTTTGCTCGCCCCTCACAACAACATCCACGCCCAAACTGTCATCTCCGGTCCAAACATCCTGACCAGCACGTGGTCGCCGGCGGGGAGTCCCTACATCCTCACGGCTGACTGCACTGTCCCAACAGGTCAAACGCTGACTATTCTGCCAGGTACGACCGTTTGGATGGGCAAATCAATGAAACCGCAAGGAAACCAGCCATGAAAACCAGAACGCAGTTCGCCAAACCCAATCCAACCGTCGCCTTGCCGAGCCAAACGGCTATTCACCTTGCCCACCGCCCGAAACAGCCGCTTCATTGGTTCAGCTTGTTTGTGGTTTTGCTCCTTCCGCTGGCGGCCAGCGGGCAATGCACGACCGTCACCAACCTGACCGCCTGGTGGCCCGGCGACGGCCACTCGTACGACGTGGTCAACGTGCGGCTCGCCGCACTCCAAAACGGCGCGACCTACGCGGCGGGCAACGTTGGCGGGGCCTTCAGCTTCGCCGGCACTAACGACAAGGTTCGCATCGGCGAGGCCCTTCGGACCGACCTCAGCCGGACCAACACCTGGACCATCGAGGCCTGGGTGAAGCCCGCCAGCTTCACCAACGCCGCGTTTCCGACGATTTACTCCGAGGGCAACAAGGTTGCTTCCCTGGGCCTCAACAACGGCACTGGCCAGCTCGAATCCTGGATCAACAACGCCAGCGCCAACCGCATCATCGGCACCAATTCGCTGACCCTGAACGCCTGGAACCACGTCGCCCTCGTCCGCGACGGCGCGAATCGCAGTCTTTATGTGAACGGCACGCTCGCGGGCGCCACCAACGTCACCCCCGCCACCACCGCCGACAGCAGCGGGTCCGCCATCGGCAACGTGACCGTGACCGATCCGACCAGCGCGTTCGAGGGCCAAGTTGATGAAGTGAGCCTGTACTTTCGCGCCTTGAGCGCGGGCGAAATCGCCGCCATCAATGCCGCCGGCGCCGCCGGCAAATGCTACACCAACACGCCGGCTCCGGTCTTCGTGATCCAGCCTGCGGACCAGAACAATTACCTCGGCGCGACTGCTACCTTTACCGGTCTGGCGATGGGGTCGCCCAGGCCCACCTACCAATGGTCGTTCAACGGCACGAATCAGCTTGCGGGGCAGACCAACTACACGTTGGTGTTGACCAATCTCACGTTCGCGCAGGACGGCAATTACACGCTGGTCGCCACCAGCAGTTCCGGCGTCACCACCAGCGCGGTCGCGCGCCTGGCGGTGAGATTCTGCAACGACACGCCGGTCGGACTGGTCGCTTGGTGGCCCGGCGACGGCAGCGGCTTGGACGTGACTGGCAACCACCACGGAAGCGTTTGGGGCAATGTGACCTACCCGGCTGGCATTGTGGCAAAAGCATTTGGGTTCAACGGCACTGACGCCTACGTGTCCGTGCCAGACTCGTCCGCACTCAGCCCACACGTTGGTACCAACGGCGAGATGTCGGTGGAAGCGTGGGTCAACCTTGCGCAACTCCCGCAGACTGACCCTTACACCGGCGGGAACCGGCGAACCGTGCTGGCGAAGGGAGATAGCGGACGCTGGGAGTACGAGTTGAGCATCACCACCGCTGGTGTGCCCGAGTTCTACGTCTATTCGGCGGCTGGTGCCCCCTACGTTGGAGCCGTGGGCGGCCAGATCATCCTCAACCAATGGCACCACCTTGTCGGCACGATAAAGAAGGGCCAGTTCATTCGTCTTTACCAGGATGGTGCATTGATGAACGAGAGCACCACCATCGGTGGCGACACAATTGACGGTGCCACCCCGCTTTACATTGGCCGACGCAGCGACGGCCAGTTCCTCAACAGCCGTGTTGACGAGGTGGCCATCTACAACCGCGCGCTGGACACCAATGAAATAACAACGCTTTTTGCCGGCGGGGCGTTCGGCAAGTGCGATGGCGCGGCCAATCCCGCTCCGTTCTTTGCGGTTCAGCCGGCCAGCCAGAGCGGCTATCAGTTCTTGAACGCCGGGCTTGCGGGTCTGGCACTCGGCACGCCGCGTCCCGATTATCAGTGGTATCGCAGCAACTCGCCCACCATCTGGACCAACATCGCCGGAGCCACAAATGCCACGCTTGCATTCAACGGCCTGACCGGTAGCGAAGAAGGGTTCTACCGGGTGACCGCCAGCAACCAGTATGGCGTTGTTACAAGCCAGCCAGCTTGGCTTGAGGTTGCTTGTCATCCCATTGTTTGCAGCACAAACGGCGAAGATTTTGAAAGCGGTTGGAATGGTTGGACCAGCGACAGCGGGTTTTGGCAAATTGGTGTGGGCGGAGGCCGGAGTGGTTCAGGCGTTTGCACAGTGCTGGGCGGAAACGCTCCTGACAATGCCAATACCAGACTCATCAGCCCGCCCTTTACCGTTCCGTCAACAAATGACAACCCACGCCTGCAGTTCAGTCATTACTTCAGCACCGTTGAGCCGGCTGACTACTGCTTCGTTGAAATCCGCACCGTCGGTGGCAGTTGGACGACCATCTCACCAAGCTACTATTACTACAGCGGAGTTTGGACGCCGGCCAGGATTGACCTGAAGGCCTATGCAGGCCAGCAGGTTCAGATCGCCTTCCGCTACATCTCGGATTCTAACAGCCAATCCGACGGGTGGTATGTTGATGACGTCAAGGTGGTCACCGGGCCTATCATCCACAACGATCCTGAAACCTTTGCCGGTGGCTGGGGCGATTGGCATGCCGAGCGGGGCATCTGGCAGATCAGCAACGGTTACGCAGAGACGGGCGCTGGAAACTCGCCTGACCATGCCGATTCGAGGCTGATCAGCCCGCCCTTTACGGTTCCGGCGGCGAATGAAAATCCACGCCTGCAGTTCAGTCATTACTTCAGCACCGTTGAGCCGGCTGACTACTGCTTCGTTGAAATCCGCACCGTCGGTGGCAGTTGGACGACCATCTCACCAAGCTACTATTACTACAGCGGAGTTTGGACGCCGGCCAGGATTGACCTGAAGGCCTATGCAGGCCAGCAGGTTCAGATCGCCTTCCGCTACATCTCGGATTCTAACAGCCAATCCGACGGGTGGTATGTTGATGACGTCAAGGTGGTCACCGGGCCTATCATCCACAACGATCCTGAAACCTTTGCCGGTGGCTGGGGCGATTGGCATGCCGAGCGGGGCATCTGGGAAATCGGCAACGGCTATGCCGCCACAGTGCTGGGGGGGAACGCGCCTGACCATGCCGATTCGAGACTTATCAGCCCGCCCTTCACCGTTCCCCCGACCAATGCCAATCCAAGGCTTCAATTCAGACACAACTATAACACTGTCGAGCCTGGTGACTACGGGTTCGTCCAGATTCGCCCGATTGGCGGTGGGTGGACGACCATTTCGCCGAGTTATTTCTACTCCAGTGGCGGTTGGGCGGCAGCAGGTTCGATTAGTTTAAACTCCTATGCCGGGCAGCATGTTCAGATCGCATTCAGTTACATTTCGGATTCTAACAGCCAATCCGACGGGTGGTATGTTGATGACGTATTCGTGAAACTCGGGAGTCTTGAAATCGCTCCGATCACTGACAAGTCAATTTCCGAGACTAATTGCCTGACATTTCCAGTCAGCGTCATCGGAGCAGATGGAAACTCCATTCTTAGCTTCAGCTTGGGAGCAGGCGCTCCCGCCGGCGCAACGATTGATCCCTCAACCGGGGACTTCACTTGGTGTCCAACGGAATGTCAAAGCCCCGGCACTTACAGAATCCCGATCTATGTCGTGGATTTCGGCAACAACGAAGCCAATGACCTTGGATTTGTCAACGTTACGGTAAACGAGATCAATCAACCACCGTGGCTGTTGCCTGCTGAGGTCACCGCTTATGTCGGCAAAACAAATTGGTTCACGCTGTGCAGCGGCGACGCTGATTGTCCGGCCAATCCACTTACATACAGCCTGCTCGGGACGGTGCCAACGGGCCTGACGATTGACGCCAGCAGCGGGGTGATTCGCTGGGTGCCGACCGCCGCCCAAGACGGCTCCAGCACCGTGCAAGTGCGGCTGTGCGATGGCGGTTCGCCCAACTTGTGCGTGACGAACCTCGTTTCCGTGGGCGTCACCACGAACGCGCCGTATTCGTTCCAGGTGGACCGCGTGGCGAACGGCGACCTCCAGTTCACAATCTTCGATGGAATGACGAACGTGAGTTACATGCTCCAACAGACAACCGACCTCTGCGATTGCTCCTGCGAGTCTGTCTGGCAGTCCGTCGGGATCATGTCGCCAACGGAGATGCCGGCGACTTTCCTCTACGCGCAAACCAACTTCGGCACTGCTCCGAAACTGTTCTTCCGGCTCGATCAAGTGCCGCGCAGCCCGTGAGGAATCCGGAAACTGTTGAGGCGGTGAGGTGTCCCATTAGCTTACCGCCTCAGTTGCTATCGGCCTACGATTTCTGAACCAACCGTTGATTCGCTGATGAGGCCCAATCTAAGACAAGCTACCTTGAACGTCATGGTTGTGACGGCGCTGGCGCTGACGATCGGCTGCGCATTCGACCTCAGCCATGTTCGCCAGCAACCGGCGCAATTCACCGCCGTCGCTTCGCCGGGCGAGGAATTCACTCTGACCCAGGAGGTGAAAGCCAAACTCGGCACGGGGTTTCCCACCGTGCTCAAGGCGGGCACACGGTGGCATCAAGTGGGCCGCTTGGCGCAGGGAGAAGTTTTTGCCACCAAGGATCAGATTGTGACGGTGGAAGCCTCGAATATTCACGAAGCCTATCTGGTGGTGGCGGCTGGCTCGGTGCGCGGGTTTTACCTGCCGGTCGAGCGGACTTTCGTCGCCGTCACCCGACCGGTTCCGTTGGAAACCGCAAACCGCAAAACCCCGTAATCAAACATGAAGAAAACCACCTGTCTCCTGCTGACCCTGGTCTCGGCTGCCCTATTCACCGGTTGCGCCAGCGGCAAGAAATTCAGTGACGCCAAATCCACGCTGCCACCGCTCGCTGCGGACCAGGGACGAATCTATTTCTACCGGGTCACCGCAGTGGGCGCGGCAGTCCAGCCGGCGGTCAAACTCAACGGTGAGAAGATTGGCACCGCGAAACCGAAAGGATGTTACTTTGTCGATCGTGCCCCGGGTAGCTACCAGGTGGAAACCAGCACCGAAGTGAAGCGCCAATTGAGCCTCACCCTGGAAAAGCAACAGACCCGTTATGTGCGTCTGAACCTGGCCATGGGCTTCTTCGTGGGTCACGTGTTTCCCGAGCTGGTGGATGACGCGACCGGCGAGAAAGAGATTGCCAAGTGCAAGCTCGTCGCTCCGAATTGAACTGGCTCGACTCGAGGCAAAGCACAGATCTGCCGCTGACCACGCTGCTTTTCAGTTATTCCGAACCCGCAGCGAGGTCGGCTCGATATTATTGAGCCGTCAAACATTATTCACCTCCGCAACCTGAGGTTTGGTATGGCGGATACCTCGCGGCGGCAGCCTTGCGCTGGCAGCATGTTTGACTTTGGCTGCGGCCGTTCCACGCGGCGCAATGCGCCGCCGCCGCCTCGCCAGCCCGGGAAGACGTTTTGCTACAAGTCCTGAAGGCGAAACTCGGCAGGGGATTTACAACCGTGCTCAGGGCGGACCCGTCGTGACTTCGAGTGGGCAGCCTGAGGCAGCTTGGGATTTTCCTCAAAAAAGAACTCCCGTTTTGAACCCTTGAACTGTAGCAGCCGACCTGAGTCGGCTCTGACTTATCCCCGCAAGCAAGCAGATGGGGCGGACTCACGTCCGCTGCTCCGAGGTTCAAGAGGAGTTCCCAAGTGCAACTGTGGACGCACGTTGGGGGGAACTGCACCGCACCAGGTCGCGCCTGCGTCTTGAAGTGCGGCGGGGTGAGAGGCGAGGCCGCCTCCCGCTTTGGCATTGCAATGCCTTCTCGCGCCCGAAGGCGGTCAAAGCCCTATCCACCTCATGCCACCGCATGGCAAAATTTCTCGTTGCGGTGAAGGGTTTATGGAAACGTCCCTGTGACGAGCGATCAGCTCGCGGTGGTGGAAGAAGTAACGGAAACGTCTTTGGAACAAGTCCACCTCCTCACGTCGGTGGCTACGGGTGCAGGTCTGGGCGTTGGTTTGTCAGTGTGCTCCCTACTTCGACAGCGTTAGCATCACCACGCCGGTCACGGCGATGGCGCCGCCGAGCAGCGAGCGACCGGTGATTTTTTCGCCTTCAAAAATCCGCGCCAGCGGCATCACCGTCAGGGGTGTGAGCGCGACAATGGACATCACGATGCCGGTGGGGGTGGTTTCCAGCGCCCATTGCAGACAACTGACGCCGAGCGTCTGCCCGGCGAGACTGTTCATCACCACCCACGGCCAGATGCGCCGCCATTTGTCGCGCGTGGCCGGCGGGAAAGCCGGTTCGCTGGTGTCACTGGGCAGGCGGAGGAACTGGCGCTTGGTGATCAGCAGAATAAGCGCGGCGATGAGCAGGCCGCCGAGGATGCGCTGGAACGCCGCGGTGCCGCCGTCAAGGGTTTCCTGATTCGCATGAGTGACCGCGTAGGCTTTGCGACTGAACACCACGCCAAGGGCATTGCCCAAAGCACCGATTAATGCAAACAGGCCGCCGGCGAGCAGTTGCGGGCGCGGAATCGTGAGGTGTTCACCCGGCAGCAAGGCCATGGCGACCCCGGCAAGAATGACGAGGACGCCGGTGATTTGGACCGGGCTGAGCGTGGTGCCAAGCCAGAGCCACTCAATGAGCGCGGCGATGGGGGCGGTGAGGCACTGCATCAGCAGCAACGACAGGCGCGAGCCGAGCCGGGGCAAGGCTTGAAATAATCCGCCGTCGCCGATGCCAATCCCAATCAGGCCGCTGACAAAGAAAACGGGGAACGCCGCGCCCCCGAGGCCGAGGCCGCCCGTGAACGCCCAGCCGCCCAGGAATGCGGTTGCCAGCAACAGGCGCCAGAAATTCGCCTCGACCCCGCCGATCAGTTTGGCGGTGCGATGGCCGCTGATGACGGAAAGTGAGAAGAGGAGGGTGGACAGGCAGGCCGCGAACACGGGGTGACGTTACGGAGGGGGAGGCGGTGAGTCGAGAGTTCTCGTCCGAGCGGGCGTAGCCGCTGACGTGAGGAGGCGGTATGGCATGTCGGCTGGGGATTCCGCCTCCTCACGTCGGCGGCTACAACTCGAGCGCCCGCCACATATACCAGGAA
>CAZIJO010000006.1:0-34492 GCA_964539515.1 uncultured Bifidobacterium sp.
ACCAGGCTGCCCAGCAGGAATTCGCGGTCGGCCCGGTTGGCATGCGTGAGATCGGGCCAGACCTTGCCCCCTTCGCCGAACAATGCATGACAGACGCCGCAGGCGCGCGCAAAAACCGCCCTGCCTTGCGATGCATCGCCCGCGCCGGCATTAAGGTCGTTGTTGAGCCGGCGCATCTCGGCGAGCTTCTCCTCCGCCGTTCCGCTGCTCAGCCGGCCCCAATGTTTGCGCACCAGATCGTTCAATCCCTCGTCCTCGTGCAAGGCCACCACGCGAAGCTGTTCGATCGGGAAATCGGCGGCAGGCAATCGTCCGCCGTCCACCTCGCGAAGAATTTCCAGCGCCCAAGATTTGCGGCTCAGCAATACCTGGCGGACGCGGCTGCGCCCACGATCGCTGAGTTTCGGGTACATTTGGATTAACTCCGCAGCCAGGGCGGGAAGCTCGAAAGCCGGTAACGCATCGATGGCGGCGAGCTGGAGCGGCTCCGGCCCCTGGCCGACCAACTGGAGCAACCGGTCCGCGTCAGCCGGGTCGCCCAGTTCTCCCAGCAGTTGAACCAGCTTCAGCCGGAGCTCGGATTTGGTGCCGGAATCGGTGACCAGGGCCCGCACCCGCGCCGTGGCGGCGAGGTGACCCGTGCGGGCAGCAACCCGAATGATTACCGGATCGTCCGTGTCAACAAGCCAAGCCGAATCAATCCGGGCGGATAACGCAGGGGTTACCGTCTCGAGGTGGGTTTGGGCGCGGTTGGTCCGCACTTCGGCAACCGCGGTGTTGGCGAAGAGGCCGCCCGAGCCGAAGCCAACGCCCGACACCGGCCGGTCATGAAACCCTTGTTCGATGGCCGCCCACAAGCGGTGGCTTTGCCCGGAGTCCGGCGCACTGGCCAGCAGCAACGCGCAGGCATCGTACGTCTCCGGACGGCCCTCGGCAATCCAGCGGCGCACCAGCCGCTCTTGAATCACGTCGCGCACCAAACCGGATTTCCAAGCCGCCGGTGACGTAAAGAGCAGAGTCACTTCCGACAAGGCATTCACGGCATGACGCTCGACGGCCCACCACAGCAGGAGCGGCACATACGGATCGCCCCCGTCCACATCGCGAAGCAGCAACGCTTCGATGATGGGCAACGCGTGCTTCGCGGACAGGCGCTGGGCCGAGGCGGCAAGTTGCATTCGGACGCGAACATCCGGATCGGTCTTCGCCATTCCCGACAGGCGGGCGGCGATGAGAGCGGAAACCCCCTTCCCGTCCCCCAACAGTCGAACCGTCCATTTGCGAACCGGGGCGCTGCGATGATTGAGCGTCTGCAGCGCGAAGGCGTCGTTGAATCCACCGCTCACGTAAAGCGCCCACAATGCCTCCAGCGCGAGTCGGTCGTTCTTGGTTTCGAGCACGAGCGTGCGCAGCGGCAGGATTGCTTCGGGATCCCGGCGATCAGCGAGAAGGCGACGGGCTTTGCGAACCAGCCACACGTTCCGGTCGCCGAGCAGCGCGATGAGTTGCGGCGTGGTGAGTCGGTGGAGGTCAGGGACGGAGACCGGCGTTGAGCCCGCGGCGGCGAGGCGGTAAACCCGGCCATTGCTGCGGTCCCAGTCGGCATCGGGATCGGGATGTGCCGTGCGCTGGTCATACCAATCAGCGACATATACGGCCCCGTCCGGTGCCGTTGTCACATCCGTCGAGGCGAACCATTTGTCGTTGGCTTCGAGCAGATAACCACCATGCGCCGAGGTGAAGCTGGAACCCCACCGATACATTTCGTGCCATTGCACACCGTGCCCCAGGAGGTCGCCGGAAAGGTACCGCCCCTGAAACCGCGCCGGCAGGTTGGTACCTTGATAGATAATTCCGCCGTCCGTCACGTGACCGCCGGTAAAGTTCGTGTGCGGGATGTGATCGAAGTAACCGAAGGCATACGGATTGTGCAGTGCGCCATGCTTGCCAAAACTCTTCCAATAGTAACCACCCTGCACGCCGTGCAGATGGCGATACGGGCCGAGGTTGGTGCTGTAAATGAGTTCGCCTTCGTCGTCGAAGTCAAGTCCCCAGGAATTGCCGCCGCCTTCGCAGAATAATTCAAACTCGTGCGTGAGCGGATGGTAACGCCAGACCCCCTGTTGGAATTCAATGCCGCGAATGCGGGAGGTGACCGTGCTCCCCTGACAGCCGTAGAGCCAGCCGTCCGGCCCCCACGTGAGCGAGTTGGCAATCGAATGCGCGTCCTCCATGCCGAAGCCCGTGAGGCAGACAATCGGATCGCTGTCGGGAACGTCATCCTGATTGCGATCCGGATAAAACAGCAGGTAGGGCACGTTCAACACAAATACCCCGCCGTGACCGAATGCGATCCCATTGGCAAGGTTCAGCCCATTGACAAAATCGTGGGCCTTGTCGGCGCGGCCATCGCCATTAGTATCCTCAAGGATGGTGATGCGGTCTGCGCCCTTTGGTCCGCGCGGCGGTGGCTCCGGGATGCGGTCGTAGGTGGTACGCGACCAACGGTCCACAACGGCGCGTTTCAACCCGGCGGGATTCGGATACTGGCGGTACTGCACAACCCAAAGGCGGCCGCGATCATCGAATTCGATGCAAACCGGCTGCGTGATCATGGGCTCGGCCGCGACGAGCTGAACTTGCAGGCCGTCGGCCTGCTTCATCTTTCGTGGCGCTTCGTCCGGCGCCAGACCTTGAGCAACCACCGGGGCGGACGCAAAAAGGAGCGTCAACCAGCTGAACGCCAGCGCGACCTGTCCGTGGTTTCGTCCGGGCATGGGCGCGATTCTTGGGACAAAGCTCGGAGGCAGCAATCAGAAAGTGACGCGAAACCTCGCCGCAAGGACGTTCCAGACACCAGGCCCTTTTTGCCCCCCGCCATTTTCCATTGGGGTCACTCAGAATGGCGATCGGCAAACACAAATCCGGCTCGCGTGTTGCGATACGCGCCAGACCGGATGGTGCGGAACGGCACCCGGAAAGGCGGCCCCTTTTCCTGGCTCATCACTTTTCAGTTTCGATCGCCGGCTTGTCTTCGGGAAGGGGTTGGTTTAGCACCTCCAGCTTTCGTCGCCATTCGGCGGCCGGGACCGGACTGTCGGTAGCCTCATAAAGTTCAACCAAACGCTGGACGACCGCTTTAAGATAAGGCTTGCTGTAGTCCGGAATCCGGGTTTCATCCGGCTGCAGCCCGGCGTAGCTGGAAAGCAGCCAGGGTTCGGCCGCCGCATATTTTTTCTGTCCGAGCAGACTGATGCCGAGCAGGCTCTTGGAGATAAAGACCCGCCAATCGCCGGGCAATTGCTTCTCGCGAAGGGTCAACGACTCACGGGCGTAACGTTCGGCCTCGACGAACTTCCCCACCTCAATCAGGGCCATGGCAAAACCGGTGATGGTTGCGGTGATTTCGGGTTCTTCCGCGGGCAAGCGGCCCTGCAACCACTGCAATCGCTCGCGATAAATCGCCTCCACCTCGCTGGATTTACCCTGCCGTTGGAGCAAACCAGCCAATGAATAAAAGGCGCCGTTCACCAGTGGATGCTCTTCGTCCAGCAGCTTCCGTCGCAGGGCCAGCATCTCGCGGCCGACAACTTCAGCGTCAGCAAGCTTGTCCTGGGCGACGAGCACTTTGACCAAGCGCTCCTGCGTTTTGCTCACCTCAATACTTTGAATGCCCCTGGCCGCGGTCAGCGCTTCGCGAAAGGCCGTTTCGGATTCGGTCCAACGCTCGCCGTACCGCAGCAAACGGCCCAGATTATCGAGGGAAACGTAAACGTCGCGATTTTCGTTGCCCAGAAGCTTCCGTTGGATCGCCAGCGCCTCGCGCTGCAACGTCTCCGCGTCGACCAGCTTCCTCTGATCGGTGAGGTTATCCGCCAGACTGGCAAGGGATCTGGCCACCTCGGCATTTTCGTGACCAAACAACCTCGTTCGCATCGCCAGGGCCTGGCGGTGCGTGCGTTCGCCCTCATGGTGCCGGTTCTGCATGGTGAGCGCATTGCCCAAATCGTTGAGCGAAGACGCCACCAGGCGATGGGTCTCGCCGTAAACCGCCTGGCGCACGCGCAGCGCCTCGCGATACATCGCCTCGGCCCGCGCGAAGTCCCGGAGTTCGTAGTACGCGTTGCCAATGATACTTTCCAATTCCGCCTGGATCTCCGGTTGCGAGGCGAGTTCCGTGGTGATGCGCTCACCCGTCTGCTTCAGGATTTCATGCAGCATCGGGGTGTACCGGCCCTGTGCCAGGGCGGGATTGAGACGCTCGAGCGAGGTTTTAAGGAACCGCGCCACCGTCTGGCTCTTCTCCGATTCGGCTTTTTCCCGGAGAAACATCCAGGTCGAGAGGACGAGCCCGAAAACCAGCGCGACGGCCACGGCGCTCACGGTGGCAAAAGTGATGCGGTTCCGGCGGATCAGCTTCTGGAGTCGGTAGCCCGCGCTCGGCGGCCGCGCCGTGACTGGCTCATTAACCAGGTATCGCTGGATGTCCATCGCCAGGCCATTGGCGGTGTTGTAACGCCGGCTCCGGTCCTTCTCCAGGCAGCGCATCACGATCCAGTCCAAATCACCACGCACCAAGGCGACGAGTTTCGGCGCAGGCAGCCGGAAGCGTTTCGTTACTTCGGCCGCCGCCGCCGGCCCCAAGGTGGCCAGACGCGTGGAGGGTTTCTGTGGCTCGTCCTCGCGAATCTTGCGCCGCATTTCGTCCAGGTCCAGCTGCAATAGCTCGTGGGCATCAAACGGCGTGCGGCCCGTCAATAGCTCGTAGAGCAAGACCCCCAGACTATAAATGTCGCTGCGCGTGTCGAGGTCCAGCCGGCTCATCATCGCCTGTTCCGGACTCATGTAGGCCGGGGTGCCAACAAACTGCTCGAAGGTTGTGAAAAGCGCCCGGTCCGTCAGCCGCTGCTGATGGGTGGCCTTGGCGATGCCGAAATCAATGATTTTAGGCACCGGCACGCCGTTGGTTAGCGTGACCAAAATGTTGGAGGGCTTGATGTCGCGGTGAATGATGCCTTTCTGGTGGGCATGCTGGACCGCCAGGGAAATCTGCTTGAACAAATCGAGGCGCTGTTGCAAGGAGCAACGCTGCTGGTCGCAGTAATCGGTGATCCGGAGTCCGCGCACCAATTCCATCACGAAATAGGAACGGCCGGTCAGAGTGATCCCGGCGTCAAAGACCTTGGCAATGTTCGTGTGGTCCATCAACGCCAACGCCTGCTGTTCGATTTCAAAGCGGGCCAGGACGGCCTTCGTATCCACGCCCGGCTTGAGGATCTTGAGGGCAACGCGCCGTCGCAAGGGTGACTCCTGTTCCGCCAGATAAACGACCCCCATGCCCCCTTCGCCGATCTGCTGCAGGAGCTTGTACTGGTCAATGCGGTCGCCCGGCTTTTCGGTCACCAATCCGAGTCTGGAAGTTCCCTCCCCACCAGGGCGGGCGGTGGCAGGCCGGTGTGGGAAGTCGGCGCTCCGGACAAGGCCTTCGCTCAGCAGGCATTTAGGGCAGAGAGCGTTGCTGCCGTTAGTCATCAACGCACTCCCACATTTTTCACATCGCCATTCAGCGGGCATAACCAATTCCAGCGTCAGCAGAATAGTCCGCGGCGCAAATTGCCGGAGTCCCATGGATGGCCACCCAGCTCCCAGTCCGGACTCGGAACGGTAATGGCTTCCAACCCTACCGGCCAACAATACAGCGAAGCGGACCGGAAGATGATCTCACGCACGATTGCGCTCAGCCCGGCGGGGAATCCGATTCCCGATCAACAACCTCGGCTGCTTCAGTCCCGCTCACATTCGTTCAAGATTTTTTGATACGCCGCCCGCGCATGGTCGTAAGCCGCCCGCGCATCTTCCAGTTCTTTGGCTTGGATGAGCTTTTCCTTTTGCGACCAGCATTGATCCACTCCCTTCAAACACCATTCGGCGCTCCGCTTCGAGGCCCGTATCGGTTTGCCGTCCACCAGGACGAAGATCGGGTTTGTGTGTGACGATGGCAGGATGCGCAACGCCACCCAGCTGCTGTGATCGATCTTCACGTCGAAACTCAAATCCTGCAACCGGCCGTCCGCGAGGACGTTTTTCTTCGCGACCGGATAGCCGTTGACAATGACTTCCACCGCCACCTCGCGCGTTTCATTGATGCGGGCCCGCTCGATGTCCCAGTATGGTTTCTTCGCGTAATCCAACTTCTGGAGCCCGGGGTTCGGCTGTTCATTCAATCGCGCGGCGACCCGGGCGGTCACCTTGACCTCGGTGGGCTGCGATAGTTTCAACTCACTGCCTTTTTCCCCCAGCGCCACGTCGTTGACCCGGAATTCCATCAAATGACTCTTGCCGTCGCTGACGTAATTGCGGCCCTGACGAACGCCCTCGCACCACTGGTCGTAGTCGAGCTTGCCGTCGAGCTTCACGTAGGAACGGCCCAGACCAACTCTCTCCCCGTAGATGCAGGGGAAATCGGTTTCCCCGCTGATGCGAGTGCGATAGCCGACATTCAAGGTGTGGTACCAGATGTTCAACTCCCAAACGTAGGGCGTGTCCACCATCGAAAGAAAATCCACCGCGGGCAGCAGCCGGCCGTCCGGACCGGGCAATTCGTGCGTTACATCCACAATGTATTCGTTCGCTCCGATGCCATTGAACGGAGGGACAATGTAGTTGGGCAGATCGGTGGTCTTGACTTCGAGCCCCCAGCCGGAGTGGGCCGGACCGCAGACCGAGCCCTGCGCCTTGGCCCAACGCAGGGTGTTTAGGCAAAGTGTCGGCCAGTGACCCTTGGAATCGCCGCCGGGATGAATCTGTTCCTTTAGCCGCAGCAGGCACAGGTGTCCGGATTGGTGCGAACCGAACCCGGAAACCTCGATGTCATAACGCAGCAGGTACGGATATTGGGAAACCTTGTCCAACTCGCCGCAGAAGAATTGTTTTTGGTAATCGAAGCACGGCCCCCAGGTCAGGTTCGCGCCGATCTTCAAATCCTCACCCATGCAGTGGCGGATCATGTCCGCCGCCAGCACCCCTTCGGTCGGCTTCACATAATGCGCGCAACCCGCGGCGTGAATATGATGGTCGCCGGACCACCAGCCAAACTGCGAAGGATCAATCCAACGCTTGACCTTGAATTCAACCTCCTTGGTGTTTTTGTCGACCCTCAGGTGCTCCGTGTGGGGAATGGACTCCGGCCCGCGCGTGAATTCCACCGTGTACTCCCCCGCCGGCAGTTTCAATATTTCGCCATCGCCGCGATAGACCTGCGGATGGAATGGAAAGTCGGGCGCGAGCCGCTTGGCTTGCGACGGATAAACCCGCTGCTGGGCGTCGCGGATGAGAAACGACGCGGTGGTTGGCTGGTTGTTTTCATCGCGGACGCGGAAGGTGATCGGATGGGCGGGCAGGCAGGTGAATAAAGTGTCCACTTCGTTACGAAACCCGATGTCCTGCGTGCCCTGGCCAACATTAAACGAGAACTTTGCTTCGCGCCGGCCGGCATCGCGGCTGTAAAGCTGGAGGATGCGGTATTCCAGCGGCAAACCACTGAGCGTCTTGGTGAGCGGCTGCTGATCGAACGTCTGCAACTCAAGCCAGAGCTGCGTCGCATCCGTCAGCGGCGGGGATTCGCCCTTCTTGCGAAAGAACTGGTCTGAGGCGCTACCCCGGGGACCGCCGTCGTCCTTCGAGTAAACGGCAACGGCATTGGGGCTGACGGCTTGCAGGGCCGCCGTGGTACCGGAGTCGTTGACGACTTTGACGAGGAATTGCCGCCAGCCTTGCTCGACCAGTTCCGGTTTCGCCGGACCGGCGGCCACCTTGACGCGCATCTCCGGATTAATCGAAACCCCAAAGAGACAATGCCGATCCAGAATTTCCTGCAACTTCACAACCGCACGCGGGGTATCCGTGTCCTTCATGGCGGCTGCGATCGCCATTTTCTCGCTGGCGCTGAACGGTGAGCCCAGATACTCCGTGGCTTCGATCAACCGCGTCACTTGCGCAACGAAGGGTTGCCATTCCACGTTCTTCTCGATGGGCAAGGCCGCCGCGCCCAAGAATTGGGAGGTGAAACAACCGCAGGTGAAGCCAACAGCGATTAGTTTTTTCAACCAAGTCAGGTCGGTGAACATAATTATTCAGATCTGGGATTAGCTACCCTCAGTCTAACAAACCAGGGGCGGCTGGCCAGCGTATAATGCCCTGCCCTTGGCTTCGCTGAGCCGATTCAGTTCAGCGCGTTGGTCCCCTTTCCTTCCGGCGCTCAATAACCACGTTTCACGAGCAGATAGACGGCGAACATCAGGGCAACACAGAGGAATGACATCAGCAGCCAACTGTTCACGAGATAGGAGACGCCAACCATCGCCGCGCCACCGATCATGGGCATCATCTCGCGCTGTTTCTTGCCGTAGATCCAATAACCGACGCCAACGGAGCCCCAGAGCAGCGAGGCGAAGAGAAAACTGGAATCGAAATCCAGGATGCCCGACGTGGTAATGTTCAATGGCCTGGAGTTTTGCGGTTTATCCACCGTTCAGCAATGGCCAAACACTTCCTCCAGCTTCCGGCGGCGATAGGCAAAAATCTTTTCCACGTCGCGCCGAACGAACAGGCGATTGATCAGTTCACCGCCCAGCACGGCATAGCGGACGTGGTCGGTGCAAAGCGTGCCGCCGTCTTGAGCGGTGAAGCGATGTTCGTGAACCCAGAGGCGGTACGGCCCCCGTTTCTGTTCGTCCACAAAGCGATGCGGCGGCTCCCATGTGCTGATTTCAGTTTGCCAGCGCACGGGCAGGCCATGGATGCGCAGCCGATAGTCAATGAGCGCGCCCGCCCGGAGCTGGATCGGTTTGGGGGTAAGGATTTCGAAGTTCACCCATTCGGGCGTGAGTGCTTGCAGGTTGTAGGCGTCGGCGAAAAAACCAAAAATCTCGGCCACCGGACGGGGCAGCCAGAGTTCAGCGCGGAAGTCGTGGGTTTTCATGAATTGATGAAGGGTTTGAACCCGGCCGTTTCTGTGCTAACCATTCCGCATGAAGAAGTTCTTCTTGCCCAACCTTGAAACACGTGGCCGGCTCGTTCGCGGTGCAGGCGGAATCGCTTTTGTAGCCGGGGGCGTGGCTTTGTGTGGCGTCAACCGGGTGGCGTCCGTAATCCTGATTGTTTCAGGTGGGTTCATGTTGTTCGAGGCGGTGCGCGGCTGGTGTGTGATGCGCGCTTGTGGCATCAAGACAAAACTCTGAGCAGCGGACCTGGTGCCCTTACTCCGGCCGACGCAGCTGCTCCAGAATATGGTAAAGCTCGCTGAGTTCACGGGTGCGAATCGCCCCCACCTTCTCCAACGTTGCGGCGTAGGATCCCGAGGCGCGACCACCAGCGATGATCTTGATCGCGGGTGACAGATGTCGGCGGAGGCTTTCGAGTTCCTGTGCTAGATTCGGGTCGTCGTCGGGATAAACGATGCTCATCGCCACGGCTCGTGCCTTGTTTTGGATCGCCGCGCCCGCGATCTCCACCGCGGGCAGGCTGGTCCCCAGGAAAATCACCCGCCAGCCCAGATCACTCGCCGCCGCGGCGACCATGACCGCCCCTAGTTCATGTAGTTGCCCTGCCGGCGTGCCCACGACGAGCACCGGCGCGGCGCCGTTCGCCGCGTAGGGTTTGGAAGCCGTCAGGAGATAATTGCGAATGACGGCGCTTGCAAAATGTTCATGGGCCGCGGTAATGCTGCCGTCGCGCCACAACTCGCCGACTTTCTGGGCGAGGGGCGCGATGATTCTTTCCAGCAATCCATGCTGGCCAAACGCCACCGCCGCCTGCCCCAGAACTTCTTCCAGTGCGGTGGAGTTCAGTTTTTCAATTGCGGCGATGGCCGCATCGATCGCTTGCGGCGCGACGTCGCCGACCCGCTTCGCGGCGGGCATAGGGGCCGGGGTCGCTTCGGCTGCCAGCTCACGCAGTTTTTCAACCTTTAACTTTGCAATGCTACTGATGCAGTGACCCGCATGGGTTGCGGTGCGCAGCAAGGTCAACCGCTCAATCTCGGCGTCCGAGTAGCGCCGCCGATTCGTGTCCGTGCGGTCGGGGGAGACGGCATTGTAGCGGCGTTCCCAAACCCGAATAACGTGGGCCGTCAATCCACTTTTCCGGGCGGCGATTTTGATTGAATGCTGAACTTCTGACATTGTCGAAATGAAGCTAGACAATTAATGAACAAACGCAAGCAGTTAGTTCGCCTCTGAAGGAACAGGCTCTACGAATCAGGATGTTTTCTGGAGATAAATCCTGCGATTGCGGTTCTCGAAAATATATTAAACAAAACGTTGACAGTTTATAACATATTAGACAATATTTGAACATGTTTAACGGCAATTACCTCACGACAGCGCAAGAAGCGCCAGGAAATCGCGGTTTGAAAACCCCATCAGAAAGGGCGGTAATCGGGTTACGGCGCACTGGGACTGGACCGGCCATAAACCCGTCCATCGGGATCCGTGCCACGCGCTCTTTGTTGAGCGTTGTAAAACAAAGTTCGCGCCCGGCATCAAAAATTGTCACTCCCCCGCCGGTCGCAACTCCGGTGGCGGGGGTGCCGCCTTCTCCACGAGTCAATGTCCGCGAGGAAGTCATTTCGACCGGTGCGCCGGCGGAAATGGATTCAATTCTGTCCCAGTACATGCGGGAGGCGGGCGAAGTTGCCTTGCTCACCCCGCAAGAGGAAGTGGCCCTCGCCACCCGCATTCGACAAGGCGACGACGCGGCGCGCGAGCACATGATCCGGGCCAACCTGCGGTTCGTGATCAAGATCGCCCGCGAATACGAACACCTCGGCATGCCGCTCTTGGATTTGATCAATGAGGGCAACATCGGTCTGATGAAAGCGGTGGAAAAGTTCGACCCGAACAAGGGGGCCAAGCTGACGACCTACAGCTCGCTTTGGATCAAACAACAAATCCGCCGCGCCCTGGCCAGCCAGGGCAAGACGATTCGGCTACCCGTGCACGTGGCCGACAAGATCTATCAACTCGGCAAAGCCGAAGTGCGATTACGCGACCTGCTCGGGCGCGAAGCCACGGATGAAGAACTGGCGGCGGAATTGGAAATCCGACCCAGCCGGGTGGCCAAACTACGGCGCGCGGCGCTGCGACCGTCGTCGCTGGATGCGCCGCTGGGCGACACCAGGAGCAGCACCGTCGCCGAAGTGGTGGCCGATGAGAACGTGGCCTCACCTTTTGAACAGTTGCGGGAAAAGTCCGAAACGGTATTGATTCATGAGCTCGTGAAACAACTGCCGGAACGTGAGGCCCGCATCATTCGCTTCCGGTTCGGCCTGGACAGTGGTGGCGAACGCACGCTGGAAGATGTGGGGCGGAAGTTCAAGCTCACCCGCGAGCGCATTCGTCAGTTGCAAAACCTGGCCTTGTCTAAACTCCGTAAGATGTTAGAAGACCCTGACGCCATGCCCGTCGCGGCCTGAATCAATTGCAGCAAAAACCAAAGCGAAGCCAAAGGGAACCATGACCAAGGAGGTGATCATCATCGGTGCCGGCCCCGGCGGCCTGGCGACGGCCATTCAATTGGCGTCGGCTGGAGTACGCGTCAAAGTGATCGAACGGCTCCCGCTGATTGGCGGACGAACGTCAACCATTGAGGCTGACGGCTACAAGTTCGATCTCGGCCCGACGTTTTTTCTGTATCCGCGGCTGCTGAATGAAATCTTCAAATCCGCCGGCACTACCGTGGAACGGGAGGTGCCGATGGTGCGGCTCGATCCGCAATACCGGATTCAGTTCGGGGCCGGCGGCAAAATGGATTGCACCCCGAACGTAGCGGAAATGGAGCGGCAGATCGCGGCGCTCGCGCCATCCGACGCACCGAATTTCAACAAATTCCTGCACGAGAACCGTACCAAGCTCGCGCTCATGGAGCCGTGTCTTGAAACGCCCTTCAACGGCTGGGGCAGCCTGCTGAACCGGCAGCTGCTGAAAATGCTACCTATGCTCCGCCCGCATCAGTCGGTCGATACCTATCTCCGGCGCTTTTTCCAGGATGAGCGCGTGCGGCTGGCGTTTTGTTTCCAATCGAAATATCTCGGCATGTCGCCCTTCCGCTGCCCGAGTTTATTCTCAATTCTCTCTTTTCTCGAGTATGAGCATGGCGTTTGGCATCCCATCGGTGGTTGCGGGAGCGTGACCAAGGCCATGGCACGCGTGGCGGAACGGCTGGGGGTCCAAATCCTACTGAATGAGCCCGTTGAAGAAATGCTCTTCGCCGGCCGGCGCGCCGTGGGAGTGCGCACCGCCACCGGCACGCACCGCGCCGACGCCGTCGTGGTGAATGCCGATTTCGCCCGTGCCATGGAGCGGCTCGTGCCGAATCAACTCCGCCGCAAATGGACCAACGCGAAGCTGGCGAAGAAAAAATATTCCTGTTCCACGTTCATGATGTATCTCGGCGTCGAGGGCGAATTCAATCTGCCGCATCATACCATTCACATCGCCGAGAACTATGCCCAGAACCTCGACGAAATCGAGAATCAGCACGTATTGAGCGATGACCCCAGCTTTTACGTTCAGAACGCCGGGGTCACGGATCCGACGCTGGCCCCCGCGGGCAAAAGCGCGTTATACGTGCTGGCGCCAGTCACGCATCAACATCCGAATGTCGATTGGTCAAGGGAACGCGAGCGCTTCCGCAAACTGCTGTTGCGACAAATTGCCAGGGCTGGGTACGGTGACATCGAGAGCCGTATCCGCTACGAACGCGTCATCACCCCGGCGGATTGGGATTCGCGCTATGAGATTTATCGCGGCGCCACCTTCAACCTGGCGCACACGCTGGATCAAATGCTGCACCTGCGCCCGCACAATCGCTTCGAAGACCTCGACGGCATCTATCTGGTTGGCGGCGGTACCCATCCGGGCAGCGGTCTGCCGGTCATCTTCGAATCGGCACGGATTTCCTCCCGGCTATTACTCGCGGACTTTGGCATGGGTCAACCGGATGCGGATTCTGTCCCGGACGAAAGCCCGTTAACCGCCGAAACGCCGGCGCCCGTTTATGAAACCGTCAACCGGTGAAAAGCCTCAGCGTCTGACCGTGACAGGTTTCGCGGACGGCGATGATTTTTTGGCGGCCTCCGGTTCCATCGCGCTCGACATGCGCCGCGCGCAGTCGCCTTGGGCGGAGGCTCCGTTGCGGACCCGGCTGCGAATCATCCGGCGGTTCCGGCATCTGCTGGCGGAGCAAGCCGGATCGAGCGCAAACTCCGCGTCTGGCTCAAGCCAGCGTCCGGTGGCCGAAATTCTCACCTCGGAAATAATTCCGCTGGCCGAGGCCGCCCGCTTCGTCGAACAGGAGGCGGAAGACCTTCTCGCCCCCCGCCGCGTCGGTCGCCGCCGCCGCCCCCTCTGGCTCGGCGGTGTTACCGCCACCGTTTGTCGCGAACCCTTCGGCCTGGTGCTCGTGATTGCGCCGTCGAATTATCCCCTTTTTCTGCCCGGAGTGCAGGTATTGCAGGCGCTCGTGGCGGGCAACGCCGTTTTGCTCAAACCCGGGCCCGGCGGCACGGCCGCCGCGTGCGAACTCGCGCGCTTGTTCAATGCAGCGGGACTTCCCTCCTTGCTGTTGCGGGTGCTGCCCGAAACTCCCGAAGCGGCCCAGACCGCCATTCGCGCCGGTGTGGACAAGGTTTTCTTCACCGGTTCCGCCACCACGGGCGCAAAAATCCTGGCCCAACTCGCGCCCCTTGCGATCCCGGCTGCGATGGAGCTTTCGGGTTGTGATGCGCTCATCATTCGCGCGGACGCCGATCTGGATCTGGCCGTGCAAGCGCTCGGCTTCGGACTGAGGCTTAATTCCGGTCAGACCTGCATCGCCCCCCGCCGCGTATTCGTGGCCCGGGCGGTGGCGACTGAATTTGAAGGCCGGCTGGCGCGGCTCCTCTCCGATCATTGGCCCGTAGCCTTCTCTCCCGCGCAACGGGAACGCGTGACACCGCTCCTGCGGGAAGCGGTGAACCAGGGGGCCCACTTTTTGTCGGGCAAAATCCTTCCGGGCGGCGAGGTAATTGGCCCGGTGGTGATCGCTGGCGCGAACCCGTCGCTGCCCTTGCTGCGGCAGGACATTTTCGCGCCGCTCCTGACAATTCTTACCGTTTCGGACGACAATGAAGCCATCGCTCTGGCCAATGATTGTCCTTATGCGCTGGGGGCTACGATCTTCACCCGGGATGAAACCGCCGCTCACTCACTGGCGGCGCGGCTGAGTGCTGGCATCATTGTCATCAACGATCTGATTGTCCCCACGGCGGACGCACGCCTGCCCTTTGGCGGACGCAAACTCAGCGGGTTCGGATTCACGCGCGGCCCGGAAGGACTGCTCGAAATGACCACCACGAAAGTGGTCACCCGGCGCCGTGGGCGGTGGCGTCCGCATTACGACCCACCGCGGGCGGAGGATGAGGGGTTGTTTCTCAATTACCTCGGATTGGTTCACGGAGGTGAATTCCGTCACCGATGGAATTCGTTCCGCCGCCTGATCGCGAATCTGCTGGGCCGTGGCAAACCATGAGAACCAAATTACCTGTTGCAGCCCGTGGCCTTGGCCGGCTCCTTGTCCTGGTGGTTTCCGGACTGGCAGCGCACGCCGAATTGTCCCCGACGGATTGGCCGCAATGGCGGGGGCCAAGCCGCGACGGCCGAGTCGTCGGGCCGCCCTGGCCGGCCAGCCTGTCCAAGACCCCACCCAAAAAACTGTGGCGGGTTGAACTTGGCCCGAGTTACTCCGGACCGATTGTCTGGTCGAATCTGGTCTTTACCACCGAGACCGTAGGCAAGACCACCGAGGTGGTGCAGGCGTTTGAGCGGGAAACCGGCAAGCCGGTCTGGCGGACCGAATGGGCCGGCGCGATGTCGGTCCCGTTTTTTGCCAAGTCCAACGGCGATTGGATTCGCGCCACGCCCGCCTGTGACGGCGAGAGTCTGTTCGTAGCAGGAATGCGGGATGTTTTGATCTGCCTGGACGCCGCCACGGGCAAGGAACGCTGGCGTTATGACTTTGTGAACCGGCTCAAGACCGAGCTGCCCGCCTTTGGTTTTGTGTGTTCGCCCCTGGTGGATGGCGACGCGGTATTCGTTCAGGCGGGCGCCAGCCTGGCGAAATTGAACAAGCGGACCGGCGAATTGCTCTGGCGCAGCCTCAAGGACGACGGTGGAATGTTGGGCAGCGCATTCTCTTCCCCGGTGCTGGCAACGCTCGCGGGCCGCCGGCAATTGATTGTGCAAACCCGGGAACTGCTCGCCGGGGTGGAGCCGGCGGATGGCACGGTGTTGTGGTCGCAAAAAGTGGAGGCTTTTCGCGGCATGAACATTCTTACCCCAATCGTGCACGAGGACTTGCTTTTCACCAGCACCTACGGCGGAAAAACCCTGACCTTTCGCACGACCGAAACCGACGGCAAGTTTGCCCTGGCCCCAGCCTGGTCACACAAAGCGCAGGGTTACATGTCCACGCCGGTCGTGGTGCAGGGCGTGGCGTATCATCATCTCAAGAGTCAACGCGTCATGGCGATCGAACTCGCCACCGGGAAGGAACTGTGGACCAGTTCCGAGAGTTTCGGCAAATACTGGAGTCTCGTGGCACAGGGTGACAACCTCCTTGCGCTGGACCAAAACGGCTGGCTCTTTCTGCTGAAGGCCAATCTGCGGAAGCTCGACATCACGGACCGGATAAAAATTAGCGACCAGGAAACCTGGGGCCACCTGGCGATCAGTGGCGACGAGTTTTTCATTCGTGAATTGAAGGCACTGGTCACCTATCGCTGGAGCGAGCCAGTTCCGGCCGCAGCGTTGGAATCAAACCGCAATCGTCCGTGACATCAATCTCCCCCATCCGCGTACGAAACCGAACAAATCCAGCACTTGGTAAATCAGGGCAGGTGGAACAGCGGAGGGAAGCGGTTCATAATTTCCGGCCCACGCCGTACTTGCGTTTGCGGCACGCCCCGACAAAAATGCTGCGTCGCCGCCAAGCCACTGGACGAAGCCAGAGAAGCGTACCGCCACAAGGTGGGAGGTTGATTTGCGCCGCCGTCGCCATGGGGCCGGCTCGAGCTGAAAACGGAATTTTTGCCCGATGAAAACTGACTTGTTACCCCTGACGCAAACCGTTTCCTCCCCAGCTGAGGAAACGGAAGCGCAGCGGATCGTGACCATAGACTTCGCCGGACACTCGACGACTGCCGATCGACCCATGGCTTTGACGCGGGATACCGTGCTCACGCGACCCATTGGTCAACTTCAGGAGTCGGTGGCGGTGCGGGATGACAAGCCGGGCAGCCCGGATCGGGCGACCGACTTGCCGTTCATCTCCCGGCCGCTGCTGCGTTTGTTCACCTGGTATTCCCGCTACTATCTTCGACGGCATTTTAATTCCTTGCGCGTTTCCCGGGCGAGTGCGCTGCCCGTGCCAGCCGATCAGCCGCTGGTGATCTACTCCAATCACGCCTCCTGGTGGGATCCGCTGGTCGCTCTGCTCCTCTCGCAGGAATTTCTGCGCCACCAGCGCGTGTTCGCCCCCATAGATGCCGTCGCCCTGGCAAGTTACGGTTTTTTCAATCGGCTGGGTGCGTTTGGTGTCGAACGGGACACCCGGCGCGGCGCGGGCCAATTCCTCCGCGTGGCGCGCACGATTTTGCAGCAACCCGGTAATGTCCTCTGGCTCACCCCTCAAAGTCGCTTCGCCGACGCACGAGAACGGCCGGCGAGTTTCAAGGCCGGGATTGGTCACCTGCCCAAGCAAGTCGCCAAATTATCCTTTGTTCCCGTCGCCATCGAATACGTTTTCTGGGAGGAACGCCGGCCGGAGATTCTCGCGCGTTTCGGCGAACCCTACGAAACCTGTGCTGAGGAAGTGCAGATGGCGCCGCAAGTGTGGACGCAGTTTTTTGCGGGCCGCCTCGCCGATACGCAGAATGCGCTCGCGGCGGAAGCCCGCCATCGTCAGCCTGAGAAGTTCCGTTGCCTGTTGCAGCGGGCCAACACCTGCCGTGGCATTTACGGTCGCTGGCAGGCGTTACAGGCGCATTGGCAGGGGAAACCACGCCAGAAGCAGCCCGGCAGATTGTGAACTTCGTCGCGCTCGCTCTCATCGCGACCCTGCCCGCCAGCATTTCATCCGGAGGCGGTCGATTATTCGTCCGAGTTTTCACACGCTGTGAGGAAGCCCCGTCATGAGCCGCCTGGAAGACTCAACCAGCAGCCAGTGTCCGGCACCGCCAACCATCCGGCCCGGTCGCATTGATAGGCGTGGGGCAATGGTGCCGACCGGTCCGGCTTTTCGCTGGCAGGCCGTCCGTATGGAAGCGACGCCATTGCGATACCAGAACCCGGTTCGCCCCTGCCCCATGAAACTTGCCTTCACGCTGTTCGGTCTCGGCATGGCTTTGATGGCGAATGCAGCGCCGCTGAACCCGCTGGCTGCCCTCGTCACCAATGCTCCCGCCTGCATCGATTTGCCGGACCAATTCGAGGTGCGGCACAAGCTCACCTTCCCCGCCACCAATCTCCTCCTACTGACGATTGCAGACCATGAAGGCTCAAAGCAAGTTGCGAGCTGGGTGGCCCCGGTGCACAGCCGCTATGGCCCGCGCGTAGCCATCAGCGGCATCGCAGCTGTATCCGCGGTGCCGGGATGGTTGCGAGGTGTGGTGCGCCGGCAGTTTCGGCAGCAGCAATCTTATCCGGTCCTGCTGGACTGGTCCGGCGCCACCGTGAAAGCCTTCGCCAGCGCGCCGGATTGCGTCAACGTCTTCGTCGTCGATGAACAAGGGCGGATCTTGAATCGGTTCACCGGAGAAGCACAGGCGCGTAATTTGGCGGCATTGTATTCCACGATCGATCTGGCCCTGGCGGGGAACAAGCACTCGGTCACGCCGCCATGAAGCGCGCCGACGTCACCGGCGGGGGGCGCGCGGCCGCCACCCTGGTTTGGTTCCGGATCGATCTGCGGCTGGCGGACAACCCGGCGTTGCTGGCGGCGACAAAATTGGGCGGCCCGGTCGTGCCTGTCTTTATTCACGCACCAGAGGAGGAAGCGCCCTGGTCGCCGGGCGGCGCGTCGAATTGGTGGCTGCATCAATCGCTAACCGCCCTGGCCGCCTCACTTCACAAAGCCAGTTCCCGGTTGATCATCCGGCGCGGACCAACCCGGGAAGCTCTGCTAACGCTCGTGGCCGAGACCGGCGCCACGGCGGTAGTCTGGAATCGCCGTTACGAACCGGCCGTCATTGCCCGCGACAAAGGCGTCAAAGAGGCGCTGCGCCATGCCGGGGTCGGGGCTGAAAGCTTCAATGCTGCGTTGTTGCATGAGCCTTGGACGATTAAAAACCAGAGCGGGCTGCCATTTCGGGTCTTCACCCCGTTTTGGAAACACTGCCTTGCGCAACCCGCTCCGCCTGCGCCTTTGTCCGAACCGGGCAGGTTGATTGCGCCCCGGCAGTGGCCCGGAACGCTTGCCCTCAACGATCTGGAACTCGAACCAAAATTCAACTGGGCACCCGGGCTCAAGGCCGCCTGGCAACCGGGCGCCGCCGGCGCCCACACCCAACTCAAACGCTTCCTCGAGACAGCCCACACCAACTACAGCGACCAACGCAATCAACCCGCCGTGGCTGGCACCTCGCGGCTTTCGCCGCATCTCCACTTTGGCGAAATAAGCCCCCGCCAGATCTGGTCGGCGCTTCAAAACCATGCCGGCCACGGCCCGGGGGACTGGCGGGCGTCGCAATTCCTCACCGAGGTTGGCTGGCGCGAGTTTGCCCATCACCTCATCTATCATTTCCCACACACCCCGGACCAGCCATTGCGCGCCGAGTTTAATCGCTTTCCCTGGCGCCAAGACGCGGAGTTTCGCGCGGCCTGGCAAAGGGGGAACACCGGTTTTCCCATCGTGGATGCCGGCATGCGCGAGTTGTGGACCACGGGCTGGATGCACAATCGCGTGCGGATGATTGTGGCCTCCTTTCTCGTAAAGGACCTTCTCCTGTCCTGGACCGAAGGCGCCCGGTGGTTCTGGGACACGTTGGTGGACGCCGATCTCGCGCAGAACACGCTCGGCTGGCAATGGACCGCGGGCTGCGGGGCGGACGCCGCTCCGTATTTCCGCGTGTTCAATCCGATGAGCCAGGGCGCCAAATTTGATCCCAACGGGGATTATGTCCGGCGTTGGTGTCCCGAACTGGCAAAGCTTCCTGATGCGTGGCTGCACCAACCGTGGGAGGCCCCGCCGGAAATTCTCGCCCGTGCGGGGATCGTGCTTGGACGGGACTATCCCGAACCCGTGGTCAACCATGCCATCGCCCGCGAGATCGCCCTGGAGGCGTTTGCCACCCTCAAAGGCCGCTGACTCGGCCAGCGCCAAAACACCTCCGGTCACCATGGTTTTTTGTCGAACCGACCGAGCTTCGACCTTGACGGCGGCGGAAGGGTTGATTGTATTATGCCCGAATGAAGATAGGAATTTTTGTGATATTGGCCGGAGTTGCGCTCGGCATGACTGGCTGCGTTAACACCGTCACCGACGACAAGACCGCCGGGTTGTATTTGTCGCGGGACAAGGTCGAAGGCCGCTATAAGTTTCCGCTGAACACCGTATTTGAGGCATCGCGCAAAGCGCTCCAGGCTTTGGGGCAGGTGAGCCGCGAATCCACGTTACTGGAAAGCACCAATCAGGTGCGGGCCCTCGAGGGAAAAGTTCGCGGTACCGATGTGTGGATCCGGGTTGAGGCGGTGGATCCCCAGGTGACGGCCGTAAAAGTACAGGCGCGGACGACCTGGGTTGGCAGCGATGTTCCGGTCGCCCACGATGTGGAAAAGCAAATCGCTTTGGAACTCGCTCGCTAATCCGTTCGGTCCGGGAGCGACGGGTTCCGCCAAAGGCCTGGTGCGGGCGGGAGCCCGCCGCGGCCCCAAATCCAGCCCGGCTTCGTTCTTGACGCCCGTGGCGGATGTGATGGCATCTTAAGGATATGAAAAAAGAAACTCTTGCTGTGCTCGCCGCCGCCGCCCTTTGCGTCTTTGGTTGTAAGAGCAGCACCGTCGCGGATCGGCAACCCGGCCCGATGCCGGGCTACCGCGACCGGACGGAACGCCGCTTTGATCGACCGCTGAACGATGTCTTCGCCGCGGCCAAGCGGGCCTTTGTCAGTTATGGAAACATCACCGCGGAGAACTCATTCTTCTCCACCACCAACCAGGTGCACACGCTGGCCGGCCTCGTGAATCAGTCCCGGGTTTGGATGCGAATCGAAGGCGTGACGCCGACCGCCACGCTGGTGACCGTGCAAATTCGCGCCAAGATGGGCGGCACGGATCTGGCCATGGCGGAGGAGTTGGAAAACCGGATCGCTTTTGAACTGACGCCTTGATCCTGCCGGACGCGGCAGCGATTCCCTTCAGCAGTGCCGGGCGGCAAAGGCCCGGCATTTTCGTTTTTCCGACCGCTGCGGTAGTGACCGGCCAGCGTGGGAGAAGTTATCGCCCGCTTATGCATCCCCTGCCCTTTTCCGTTCGCATCCAGGGCCAGCCTGGTTTTCCAAACGCGCGGCGACGTCAAGACCCCGCCAGCCGCCGCAAATAGTCGAAGGCGAAAATCCCGCTATTGTGGCCGTCCCGCCAAACGGGCTGGATCGCATAACCGCCCACCGGGACGAAGCGCACCAGTTCAAAGGCCGTTGGCGCCAAAGGCGTGTCCGGCGATTTGTAAAGATTGCCCAGGATGTCCACTTCGCCGTGACAGCCCGCACACGGACAGGCTCGCCGCAGCTTTTCCAGGGCGATGAAACTTTCCGTTCCGTCATCCCAGCGGATCGCCAGCTCGTTCCCGATATTCTGAACATCCAATGCGCGCATCGCCACAGCCTACAAAAAGAAGTCCCCCGGCACAAACGCCATCGCGCCGGCCGCCGGTCCGTCCGCGAAAATTGGCATGGGCAGCCCGGCGCAAATCCGCTACCTTGGGCAGGGAAAACCAAGCCATGAACAAAAGCACCAACGACGATTTACAGGCTCGCATCCAGGCCGCGCTCGCCGATCCGCAAAACCTGGGTGAGTTGGCCGACGCCGACGCCGTGGGCACAGTCGGCAATTCGGATTGCGGCGAAATGCTGCGGATGTGGGTGAAGTTCAAGCAGCAGGATGGCAAGCGGGTCATTGACCGCGCCACGTTTCAATCCTTCGGCTGCGAGACGGCCATTGCCGTTGCAAGTCTGGCGACGGAATTGATTCGTGGGAAAACCGCCGAGGAAGCGCTCGCGCTCAAGACGGAGGAACTGGCGGGTGAACTGGGCGCCCTGCCACCGATGAAAATTCACTGCGCCCAACTGGTGGAAGGAGCTTTGCGCTCGGCGCTCACCCCACCCGCGGGGTCGGCCCCACCACCACCGGAATCCAAGCCCGACCGGCCTGCCGCGGCGCCGACTTTGCTCGACAGCTTTTCCGCCACCAAGGCGGGCAGTGTCAAAATTACTTTTTTGGATCCGTGACCGGCACGATGTACTGCGCGAACTCCGCGTGGTGATGCGGTGGAATCCGCGCTTTGAACTTCGCCAGCTTGCCCGTGTAACGGCGTTCGATCACCTGTCCGACCTTGTGCAAACGCGCAATCACCGCCGCCTGTTCGTGGGGGATGTGCAATTCCAGAAATTCACGCACCGGCCGCAACTGCGTGCCCAGTTCGGCGAGCAGGGCCGGGATGCCATCGCCGGTCGCCGCGGAAATGGCGACCGCATTGGGATGGCGCTCGAGGAACCGCCCCAGCGCTTCCCGGCTTCCGTTAAGCTGGTCAATTTTATTAAGCACCATGAGCGTCGGCTTCTCGCCGGCGCCGATCTCGGCCAGCACCGCGTTCACCGCCGCGATCTGTTCCTCGGCCTGGGAATGGCTGATGTCCACGACGTGCAACAGCAGATCCGCCTGCACGACTTCTTCGAGCGTGGCCTTGAAGGCCTCGACCAGTCCGTGGGGCAGTTTGCGGATGAACCCCACCGTGTCCGTGAGCAAAACATTCTGGTTCGTCGGCAGCCGCAGCCGCCGCGTCGTCGGATCGAGCGTGGCGAACAGGATGTCCTTGGCCAGCACGCCCGCGCCCGTAAGCCGGTTGAGCAACGTGGACTTGCCCGCATTCGTATAGCCAACGATCGACGCCAGCGGCCAAAGGCTGCGCTGCCGGCCGCCACGCTGCACGGCGCGGTGCTGGCGCACGGCGTCGAGGTCGCGCGTAATGCGATCAATGCGCTCGGACACCTTTCGCCGGTCGGCTTCCAACTGCGTTTCCCCTTCGCCACCGCGCATGCCGATGCCGCCCGATTGTCGCGACAAGTGGCCCCAAAACCGCGTGAGCCGCGGCAATAGATGCTGGAGCTGCGCCAGTTCAATCTGCAGCTTGCCCTCCCGCGTCCGGGCCCGCTGCGAAAAGATGTCGAGGATCAGCGCCGTGCGGTCGAGAATCTTGACTTCGAAAATCTTTTCCAGGTTGCGGGTCTGCGCGGCCGACAGTTCATCATCGAAAATCACCGTGTCCACATCGTGCTGCCGGCAGAACCCGGCGAACTCGCTTGCCTTGCCCTTGCCGATATAGGTGGCGGGATTGGGGGTCTCGACCTTCTGCATGCCCTCCCCGACGACCTCGCCGCCGGCGGTGGTGGCGAGTTCCGCGAGTTCATCGAGCGACTCGCGCAGGTTGGCGGTGGTGCCGGACTTGAGTTCCAGTCCGACGAGAAAGACCCGTTCGGTCCGGGTATCGCGGGTTTCGATTAAGGCTTTCAAACTAGATCAGGCATAATTGCCTGCATCAGCCATCTGACGGGCGACGAGGTAATCAATCTCCGCAAGATGATCCTCATAGCACGACAGGCCCTCATAGACTTGCGCGCGGGTGACACGAGGCAACTGGCGCGTCACCGACTCCATCGTCTCGCCGTTCTGCAGTAGTCCTACGATGTCATGGACGCCGATGCGGGAGTTCTCCAAGCGGGCAGTGCCGCCGCAAACCCCGGGGGTTTTGACGATGTAACAGTACGTTTCAGCTGTCGCAGCCATACACGAACTCTACTACAGCCCCGATGGAGCAACAACGCCTTTGTTGGTGGCTCACTGCTCGGCACATTCTTTCCGATAGCCCGCAATCTCTTCCGGTAGAGCCGGAGTGGGCCAGACGAAATCCTTGCGCACCCAGAGCTGACGCGAGTTGGATTTGTCCGCCGGCAAGGACAAATCGCCACCGTCGTCTTTGCCATCCGTGCCCACGGAATACAGCACAAAGCTACCGTCGCTGTTTAGCCGGTACTTAATGGGCTTACCGTCCATGTAGTCGGTCGGCACAGCGGAGAGAAATTCCGGCACCAGCGCGTCGAGCGTGGTGGGAGGTTTGCCCTGACGTAGTGAATATCGCTTGAGCGCGATGGCGCTGAGCACCCAGGAACGCTCCGTCTCCAGGCGCATGGACTTGGCAACCGCACTCGCAATCGTGACATTTGCGCAATCGGGATGACGCAATCGATCAAAGAAATCACCATCAGCACATTCCAGAAGCAGAGCTGTAATGGCTTCCTCAGTTGGAACGAGCGACTTGTCTTTGGCAGCGCTTCGGGCGATGTCAATCAGGCTCTGCATGGTTGTCAGATTATGCCGTTGGGCTTGATGCGACCAGGCGAAGCGCCAGATTCTACAGTAAACCTGCTTCTTTAAGAAGCGTCCAATCTGCTCGTTGAATGAGAACTCAGGCACATTCCATTCACTTGTGGTTATGTTGAAGCCTTCGGCATACATCTCCTTCCATCCGAACAACGAGTCATAAGCGTAGTCGTTGGAACCTCGCATCGCGTCATAGGACACGTCACAAAAGACACGTTCACCCTCAAGGGTGCGAGCCATCTCGGTGACGAATATCTGACTCTCCCACGCCGACTGCATTGCCGCCAAATCTTCATCGGTCCAACCGTCAGCGTGGAGCGCCTCCCAGGTATCCAATTTGGCGATGCCGCTTATGGCAATGCGCACCAACTCGCTGATGACGATCCGGTCCTCAGCAAGGAGGCGCGGAAGGCGGATTTGGACCAGCAGATAATCAAGGGCGTCATGGTTTCTGCCTTCGTGCAAAGCCAACTGGGCTCCTGCGCTCAACCAGTGGGTGAGTGACTTCGCAGAAGACAAATGAAGAAACTTCATTTTCGCGCCTTCAGACAAATCCAATCGGTTATTGAGAACCGGTTTTGCCATTGACGTGCGAATCTCCTCCAGGATTGTCGCGTTGGCTTTCAGGTCGGCGGCGATCTGATCCCAGCGATTGGTTACCTTTTCGCTGACCCATTCTTCGTTACGATACGTCCCGGTTTCCACCCATTCGCTTTCGCGAAAACAAACAACCGCTCGACCCGACGGAACCAGCTTCATGCGCGGCGGGTAACTATGGGGCAGCACCGTTCCGCGTTTGAGGCGTTCAATGGCCGCGATGGCGGTCGGAGCGCCGTTGTCCGCTTCGGCGAATGTCATGACAAAATCCTGTGGCGATAACTTCTCCCCTTTTGCCAGCAGTTCCTTTTTGTAGCTGGCCAGGGCGATTTGTCCGCGAAAACGCTCGAACAAGAGGAAGACCACGGGCAGCACGATGAGTGCGAGCAGAATCTTGCCAAGAAGCTTGAGCCGGCGTTTGAGCATGGTCAGAGCTTAATACCCCATAGTGATGCTACAATTACAATTCTTGGCTCGAATTCCAGATACACCGGTGCGCTTTCAAAACCAGCCTCCTTCGGCTTTTGCGGTGTTCCCGCCTATGAAGGCGTGGTTCGGCCCCATCGTTCCGGTTATCCACAAAAGAGGACAGAACGCTCTGGCATTGCCGGGGTGAGTTCGGCAAGGTATCCCAAATTCGTGGCGGCGCTTGGATGCCGCCGCCCAAAGGGTAACATGCGAAATTCAAACTTGCTCCTGGCTCTGGGACTCGGTTTATCAATCTCAACTTCCGCCGTTGCGGCGGAAAAACCCGCCCGCATTGATGCCCGCATGATGCGGCAGCCGGACGTCTCGGCGACCCACATCGCGTTCGTCTATGCCGGCGACATCTGGGTGGCGCCCAAGTCCGGTGGTGAAGCGGTGCGGCTGAGTTCGCCGCGCGGCGAGGAATCGTTCCCGAAATTTTCCCCTGACGGCGCGACGCTGGCCTTCAGCGGGAATTACGACGGCAACACGGACATTTATACCGTCCCGGTAGCGGGCGGTTTGCCGCAGCGCATTACCCACCACGGCGCGCCGGACCGCGTCATCGATTGGTATCCGGACGGAAAGACGATCCTCTACGCCACGACGATGACGAGCTTCAAGGACCGGTTCAACCAGCTCTACCAGGTGGCGGCCGAAGGCGGGTTGCCGGAGAAACTACCCATGCCCTACGGCGAGTTTGGCGCGATTTCTCCAAACGGAAGATCCATTGTCTTCAACACCATCAGCGTGGACTTCCGCACTTGGAAACGCTACCGCGGCGGCATGAACCCGGACTTGTGGCTGTTTGACCTGGCGACGCTCAAGGCGCGGAATCTCACGAAATCCACCGCCGCCGAATCGATCCCCATGTGGCACGGCAACAAAATTTACTTCCTGTCCGACCGCGACGAGAACAAGCGCTTCAACCTCTGGTCGCTCGATCTCGGCAATGACCGCCTGAAGCAGGTGACTTTCTTCAAGGATTACGACGTCCATTTCCCCAGCATCGGGCCGGGCGAGATCGTATTCGAAAATGCCGGGCGGCTGCATCTCCTCGATCTAAAAACCGAGAAGTCTCGCGCGGTGGACATCGCCGTCACCACCGACCGCTCGACGCTCAAACCGCGGTCGGAAAATGTCTCGAGCCTGATCCAGGGAGCGGCCGTTTCACCTTCTGGCAAGCGGGTCTTGTTCTACGCGCGCGGCGATATCTTCTCCGCACCCGCCGAACACGGCGTGGTCCGCAACCTTACCCACAGCTCCGGCGTGGCGGAGCGCTATCCGGCGTGGTCCCCGGACGGGAAGTTGATTGCCTATTGGAGCGATCGCTCGGGCGAATACGAACTGACCGTGCGCGACGCCGAACGCAATCCGGAAAGCGAAAGCGAAGAACGGACGTTGACGGCGCTCGGTCCCGGTTTTCGCTATCCCCCGCAATGGTCGCCTGATTCCCAGAAGATTCTGTGGATTGATCAGGCGATGAAGATGTGGGTTTACGATTTCGCGACGAAGACGAACCGGTTTATTGAGCAGCAAAAATGGATGTATCACGGCGAACTGCAAGGCTTCCGGGTGAGCTGGTCGGCGGACAGCCGTTGGCTGGCGTACGCCACCGATCTCGACAACCGCAACAGCGCCATCGTGATTTACGATTACACGAACGGCCGACGCCACCAGGTAACCAGCGGCTTCTACAACGACGAACAACCCGTGTTTGATCCGGACGGAAAATATCTCTACCTGCGCACGGGCCGCAGTTTCGGCCCGGTGTATAGCGATCTGGACAACTCGTGGATTTACGCCAACACCATGCAGCTCGCCGCCATCCCGCTGCGCAAGGACGTCGCCTCACCCCTCGCGCCGCGCAACGATGAGGAGGGGGACAAGAAAAAGGACGAAGCGAAGAAAACCGATGACAAGAAGGCCGACGAAAAGAAACCGGCCGACTCGAAGAACGGCGAGAATAAGTCGGAGAAGCCGGAAACCAAAGATGAGGCCAAGCCCGACGCCAAGGATGCTGACAAAAAGGACGACCAGAAAGGCGACAAGGATAAGAAGCCGAAGCCGGTGGAGATTGATCTCGACGGGTTCGAGGAACGGCTCGTGATTCTGCCGCCGAAACCCGGGCGGTACGCCGATTTGTGCGCCGTGCCCGGCAAGTTGCTTTACCGGTGGTTGCCCCGCACCGGTTCGGATGCGACGACCAGCCCGCTGGAGTTTTACGATTTCGAAAAGCGCGAGACCAAGCGCGTCGCGGATGATGTGGACGACCTCGAGTTGTCCGCCAATCGCGAGAAGCTGCTCGTTCGCAAGGAGCGCAACTTCTACCTCGTCGAGCCGAAGGAGGCCCAGAAGCTGGACAAGCGGATCGAATCCGGAAGCCTGGAGGAGACGGTCGATCCGGTTGCCGAGTGGAAGCAGATTTTCACCGATGCGTGGCGGCTGGAGCGGGATCTCTTCTACGATCCCAAGTTGCACGGCGTGGATTGGAACTTGATGCGCGAGCGTTACGGCAAGTTGCTCGAAGACGCAGTGACGCGTTGGGACGTGAATTTCGTCATCGGGGAACTCATTTCCGAATTGAATGCGTCGCATACGTATCGCGGCGGCGGGGACGTCGAGAAGACCGCTGAACGGGGCGTGGGATATCTCGGCTGCGACTTCATGCTGACCAATGGCGCGTACCGCATCACCAAAATCATTCAGGCCGCACCGTGGGATAGCGAAGTGCGGTCGCCCTTGGCGCAGCCGGGACTGACAAATGTGAGCGTGGGCGACTATCTGCTGGCCATCAACGGGGAACCAATGGATCCGAAGCGCGATCCGTGGGCCGCGCTGCAAGGCCTGGCCGATAAACCGGTGTTCCTGACCGTGAACGACCAGCCCACGCGCAAGGGGGCGCGGGAAGTCCTGGTCCAAACCCTCGCCAGCGAGGCGCGGCTGCGGAATCTCGCATGGATCCATGAGAACCGATTACGCGTCGAGCAGGCGAGTGACGGGAAGATCGGTTACGTCTATGTGCCCGATACCGGTCAGAACGGTCAGAACGAACTCGTCCGGCAGTTCCGCGGACAGTTCACCAAGGCCGGACTGATAATCGATGAACGCTTCAACAGCGGCGGCCAGATTCCCGATCGCTTTGTCGAACTGCTGGACCGCCCGCTGCGGAATTTCTGGGGCGTGCGGGACGGCATGGATTGGCCCTGGCCGCCGGTCGGGCATTTCGGGCCGCAAGCGATGCTCATCAATGGCTGGAGCGGCTCCGGGGGCGACTGTTTCCCATATTACTTCCAGCAATCGAAACTTGGCCCGCTCATCGGTCAACGCACCTGGGGTGGCTTGATCGGCATCACCGGCTCGCCGCCGCTAGTGGACGGCGGCAATGTGACCATACCGACCTTCGGCATCTACAGCAAAACCGGCGAGTGGATCATCGAAAGCTACGGTGTGGACCCCGACATTGAAGTCGTGGACGACCCGGGCGAAATGGCGCGCGGCGGAGATCCGCAACTGGAGCGGGCCGTTTTCGAGATGCTGAAGGCCATCCGCCAAAATCCGCCCCCAACGGTGAAGAAGCCGAAGTATCCGGACCGGTCGAAATAATCCCGAGCCCCGGGCGCTGGGCGTCATCACCCGCCGCCCGGCATTCCATTTTCGGTGATTGCACGAATCGACCCGCTGCGGCTGGTCTTTCAGACCTGGCCGCCCGCCGACAATTGCTGGCAGACTTCCATCACCGCAAGTCCGGGCTGGAGCTCAATCCACTTGGGGTTGGCGTGCTTGCGGAACCACGTCAACTGCCGCTTGGCGTACTGACGCGTTTTGATTTTCACCAGTTCGATGGTGTCGGCCAGCAAACGTTCGCCGCGCAAATGTTCGACCACTTGCCGGTAACCAATGGCTTGCATCGCGGTTTGGTTTTGCGCGAGGCCATGGTCGAGGAGCTGCCGGGTTTCCGTGACCAGACCGCGCGCGAACATTTCGTCCACGCGAAGATTAATCCGGGCATGGAGTTCAGGAGATGGGCGGGTAAAGCAGATTATTTGGTGGGGCGAGCGTCCTCGCGAGCCGTCTGGCCGAGGAGTTGGCTCGTCGGTAGCCTCGCGCCACCGGGCCCGTTGGGTGGAGAATGGTTTGCCCGTGAGCCGGAGGACCTCCACGGCCCGAACGACCCGGCGCGGATTGTGGCGGTCAATGGTCGCAAACGTGGCCGGGTCGCCCGCTTCCAACTCCTGGAGCAAATCGGCGAGCGGCGTGGCTTCCAACTCGGCGCGCAGTTTTTCATCGGACGGGGGCGCTTCGCCAAGACCGTCGAGGAAGGCCTTGAAGTAGAGCCCCGTGCCGCCGCAAAAGATCGGTACGCGGCCGCGCCCCTGAATCTCCGCCACGGCCCGCCTTGCCAACATGACAAACCGGGCCGCATCAAACGGCTCGTTGAGTTCCGCCACGTCGATCAAATGATGCCGCACGCGCGCCCGTTCAGCCGCCGTCGGCTTCGCCGTACCAAGGTCGAGACCGCGATAGACCTGCATCGAATCAACGGAGATGATTTCGCCGCCCAGCAGATCGGCGAGCGCAAGCGCCACGGCCGATTTGCCCACGGCGGTCGGACCGGCGAGAAAAATGGGTTGTTTGCTTGAGAGTGTAGTCACGGAATGAATGTGCAACGTCCGCCCTCAGAATCCCGGATCAGGACATGCGCAACCCTTCGAGCGCCGACGGACCGAAGAACATCACGGCGCGTGGTCATCCAATCACCGCTCCAAAACAATCGTCTGTGCGCTGGCCTCGCACACCCTGCCTGCCATCGGTGCATGCAAAACGGCGCCGAGTGCATTCGCCGCCGGCTCGCCGATCACCTGACCGGCGCTCACCCGGTCGCCCACTTTGACTTTCGGCACGCACGCCGTGCCTGCACTTTGCTTGAGCGGCAAAACCAACCGGCCCGGGGCAATTGATTCCGCGCTTAACGGCGCGGGTGAATCGTAATCCTCCACGTGCAGTTTCCGGGTGAGTGATTTGATCGGAACGCGGCGGCCATCGTGCATCGGGTGCGGTTGAGGATTCATCGGCCCGGTCCATTTGATTTGCCTGGCGCGCATCACGGCCTTCGCGTCGTCGCAAGCTTCCTTGGGATAAAGTTCCTCCGGACACGCATACAACGTGCAAAGCCCGCACGAACAACACATCGCCGCCCATTGATTGAAATAGTCCGCGCCCGTGGCGGTGAACGCGAGACTGCGCATGACCTGGTGCGGCTCGACGGCGTAACCCAGCAAAAAGCGGGGGCAATATTCCGTGCAGTAACGGCACTGGTCGCACGCAGACTTGCCAATCTGGGCCTGCACTTTGGCCGGCTTGAGCTTGCGCTCGATGGTGTGATGCGTGCGCGGCAGGATCACCACGCCCGTGGCCGTCTTGGTGATCGGGGTGTCCAGATCGTCGGTCGTCTGGCCCATCATGAGGCCGCCCAGGCACAGCACGGGATCGTCTGTCGTCAATCCGCCCGCCGCCGCAAGGCAATCGCGGTACGTGGTGCCCAGCGGCACCCGCAACGTCACCGGCGATTTCACCGCGCCGGCAATCGTGAGCATCTTGTGCGTCACCGGCGTCCCATTCGCCGCGGCGGCGATGTTTACGAATGTCTCGACGTTGTTCACCACCACGCCGACGTTGATGGGTATTCCTCCCGGCGGAATCAGCCGGCCGGTCACGTTGAACACCAGATCATACTCGTCCCCCGCCGGATAATAATCGCCAAGCAATTGGACGCGCACCTCCGTGCCGCGGCACGCGGCAGTGACGGCCTCGACTGCGTGCTTTTTTTTGCCCTTAATGCCGATGACCCCATCCTTTGCGCCCACCGCGGCCATCGCGAGTTGCATGCCGCGCACCACTTCGGCGGCGTGCGCTTCCATGATGACCGCGTCCTTGTGCAACAGCGGTTCGCACTCGGCGCCGTTGGCGATGAGCGTGTCCGCCTTCGCGGCCAGCTTGACGTGCGTCGGGAAGCCGCCGCCCCCGGCTCCGACGACGCCGGCCTGTCGGACTTGCTCGGCCAGATTCATGTTTCGATTCTAGGATCGCGCCGGGTTAAAGACAGAAAATTGTCAGCTTCTTCGGTCCGTGCGCGCCAAGCACGAGGATGCGTTCAATGTCGCCCGTCCGACTGGGGCCGGTGATGAACGAAATCATGCTCGGATAATTCGCGCCGTGCCGCTGCTTGAGGAGCGCGAAGGCAGCCGGCAAATCCGGCACCAGTTGTTCGCGTCGGGCGATAACGACGTGATGGGGTGGCAGACAGGACAATGCCCGGCCACCAGCCGTTTTGCTCGTTACCAGAACCGTCCCGGTCTGGGCGATGAGCGCGTCACATTCCGAAATGCCGACGTCGCATTGTTCCAACTCGTGCTTGTCGTAGCCGTCGCTGGTGACGAGCGCGGGCAAACCAAGACCGGCCGCTTGGGTCTGCGCCAGCGCGCCCCGGTGGGTGGCTACACGCTGCCACTTTTCGGTGTCCCGCAGCGCGCGCAACTCGGCGGTGAGTTCGTTGGCGTCCTGGACCCGCTTGAACGTCGCGCGCAAGTCGTTGGCGTTTCTGGCAAACAGCGCGAACTGTTCGTCCTCCGATGCGCCGACCGGCGGCATGACCCGGCGATGATCCTCCGTGGTCGGCAAACCCGTTCCGTGGTGCGCGTGCGCCTCGACGGTCAAGGCTTCGCGGATGCGGGTGAAGATGTTATCGCGTTCGCTCATAGTTCACTCGTAGGAGACGACGTGAGGAGTCTCAAACTTGGTTTTTGAATCGCGGAAGGCATGGTGTAAGGACCGCCCTCACCCTGACCCTCCCCCCGCGAGAGGGAACCCCTTGCGGATGTCTTCTATTTTCCGGAGGCACGCTGGACAATCTCCGGCTGCCGATTTGCGGTGAGTCGGCGAACCATTCTCCCTTTCCCCGAGGAAGAGGGCCAGGGTGAGGGCGGGTGTTGAACAGACTAGTTTTCGCCGCGGTAATCATTTCGGTTTGGAGTTCTCCTTCCACCATTCTTTGAAGCTCTGCTTCGCAATTGGCGGCAGCTCCCGCGTTTTGGTCCAGGCCTGGGCCGGGTCCATCGCGCTCCCTTTGACCAGGCCGTGGAACTTTTGGCCGAAGCGCCCCAGCTTCGTTGTCAGCGCCCACAGGCCAGGCTTATTTGCAACGGGCGCGAAGAACTTGAATGCGAGCTTCTGCCACCAACTCGGCTTCTGCTGCGAACCATTCCGCCGGTTCTGCAACAGGTGATGATGCAGATCAATCTTCACCGGGCAGGTTTCCGTGCAGGCGCCGCACAACGACGAGGCGTAACTGAGATGCTTCCAATCCTGCAAGCCGCGCAGGTGGGGCGTGATGACCGAACCAATCGGCCCGCCATAGACCGTGCCGTAGGTGTGGCCACCAACGTTCCGAAAGATCGGGCAAACATTCAGGCACGCCCCACAACGGATGCACCCGAGCGAATCGCGTTGCTCGGCGTCGGCGAGCAAGGTGGTGCGCTGGTTGTCGAGCAGCACGACGTGATATTCCTCGGGTCCGTCGGCTTCGCCGGGCTGTCGCGGACCGCCGTACATCGTGTTGTAACACGTGATCGGCTGACCCGTGCCCATGACGGCGAGCATCGGCAGGAATAACGCGAGATCCTCGAGGCGCGGCAGCACCTTCTCGATGCCAACCAGCGTGATCATCGTCTTGGGCAACGCCGCTGTGAGCCGCGCGTTGCCTTCGTTTTCCGTGATCGAAATCATGCCCGTCTCGGCAATGCAGAAGTTCGCGCCGGTGATGCCGACTTCGGCCTGAAGATATTTCTGCCGCATCACCCGCCGGGCGACCATCGTCAGGTCCTCGGGTTCGTCGGACGGCGCATCGTTGAGCTTTTCCTCGAAGGTTTGTTTGATCTCGCCGCGCGTGAGGTGCATTGCGGGGAAGACCAGGTGATACGGCGGCTCCTGTCGGAGCTGCACGATGAATTCACCCAGGTCGGACTCGACGACTTCGTAGCCCGCGTGTTCCATGGCGTCGTTGAGATGAATTTCCTCGGACGTCATCGCCTTGGACTTGACGATGACTTTGGCGTTTTTCTCACGCAGGATGCCGAGGATGATGTCTCGGCCCTGCTGCGCGTTGCTGGCCCAATGAACTTTAGTGCCACGCGATTCAAGCAAGCGCGCGAACTGTTCGAGATGTTTGTCGAGGCGATTAACCGCCTCGAACTTAGTGCGGGCTGCGAGATTGCGGGCGCCCTGCCAGTCCTGAAACCACAATTTGCGCTGGTCGCGGACGATCTCGTATTTGCCCATCGCCGTCTGGATGATGCCACGATGGCGTAAGTCCGGCGCAACCCGGCGGGCGTCTTCTTTGAAATGTGTGGCGGGCGCGCTCACGCAAATATTACGAGCTTCGCTCAACACACTTGAGCGCATGAGACGGAAACCAAAACGGATCTATGGCTACCTCGGCACCATGAAAACGATATGCGAGCAAGGCCATGCCAACGTGCGCCCAACACCACAATTGCTCAAACGGTCTTATCTTCGCGCTCATGGAAATACCGTTCGTGTCTTCCGAGAAATTGCTAAATTTATGCGCCCCCTTCCAGCGCTTTGCAAAGTCTTCTTGCTGTCTCTTGTTAAATCCACCCCAATCTCGATTGAGCCACGGGTTAACAAGCGTCTTGGCCGCAGCACGATTTGCTGGATCGTGATAGGAATCCCATATCTGCTCGGCTTGTTCTACGGCTTTTTCTTGTTCCCCAAGGATCCAGTATTTCATCATGCCAGACCATGCGGCAGCGTAGAGTTCACCATCGTCAGCAGGCTTTTGGCCTTTGTCGCCCGAAGCATCAGCAATACGTTCAGCGACTTCTCTTAACTGCTCATTGGTGCAAGCAAAGATGGCACAGTGCAGGAGAAATAAGTCATGCAAAGCCACTCCCACATAAGTGGAAGCCATATCTCGCAATTGGAGACTACGCTCTACAAATGGCTCGACGCGCGCAGAAATCTCCTCTTTTGGGGTGACCAAGAGCCATTGTCGCCAAATCCAACCGACGCATCCTACAGCACGGACTGCCGCGTCTCTAAGGCCAACCTTCAACAAACCTCGTGCTGTAGCCTCAGTAATGGGATCTCCAAAACGCGCCATGATTTCTGCCGTCCGCACACTATCTTCTAAGTCGGTTACAGTAATTTTCATGACATGCCTCGCTAAAAACTGACAAGTGTTCCGTGCCGTTATTTCCCACAATGTCTATCAACTGTCTAAAGCCACCACCTTCATCTGTAGGTGACAGAATTACTGCTGCGCCAAAACCTCCGCCAGGTGAATCGTCTTGATGCCCTTCTTCTGCTTGTCGGCCAGACCTTGAATCTGCATCAGGCAGCTCGAATCACACGAGACGATGTAATCCGCCTTCGTTTCGAGCGCACTCGTGCATTTCACCTCGCCCATCGCGCTGGAGATGGCCGGGAACTTCGCTGCGAATGTGCCGCCAAAGCCGCAGCAGGTCTCCGCCGCACCCATCTCGACCAATTCCAGTCCGCGCACCCTGGCGAGCAATTCGCGCGGCGGACGTTTGTTGTTCAACTCGCGCAAGCCGTGGCAGCCGTCGTGAAATGTGACCTTGTGCGGGAATTTTGCGCCGACATCCGTCACGCCGAGTTTGTTGACGAGGAAGCCGGAGAACTCATGGCACTTGGGGGCGAGA
>CAZIJO010000006.1:34502-68224 GCA_964539515.1 uncultured Bifidobacterium sp.
TTGGACCGCAAAACTATAGCTGCCCGTGTTGCGGATCAGGATGTCAGCATCCGAGGTCGGTAACGCCGAGCTTGTTCACCAGGAAACTGGAGAATTCGTAGCACTTGGCCGCGACGGACTTGGCTGCTGCCTCATGCGGCGTCCCGGCGAAGAGTTGCGGGTAAAAGACACTCATCATCGCGCCGCACGAACCACTGGCAATCACGAGGGCCTCGGCGTCTTTGACCGCCTCGATCACCTTGCCGGCGACGGCGCGACTCTCCTCCCAGTAACCAGTGTTGAACGCCGGCTGGCCGCAGCACGCCGGGGCTTCCGGACAAACCACCTTGTGCCCGAGCTTTTCGAAGATGCGCACCATGCTGATGCCGACCTGGGGAAACATCAGGTCCACAAAGCAGGGGATGAAAAGCGTGATCGTCATCGCGCGGTAAGGTTGGAAAGAATTCAGGACGTTGGCGACAAAAAGAATTGTGGCTTGGCCGGCTGCCTTCCGGTGCGACCGGAATCAGAGCTGCCGGATTTCGTCCCACAACGCTTCGAGGTCGGGATCCGCGAGGGCCATGCGTTTGAGTTCGGATTTCTTGCCCGCCCGCAACGCCAGTTGAAACCAGGCCCGCGCCTCATCGAGTTGCTGTAATTGACACGCATAGCACGAAAGGTTGTAGGGAATGACAGGCTCTTTCGGGAACTTCTTCGCGGCGGGTTCGAGCGCCGTGCGCGCTAGGGCCAATCCACCGTGCGTCGCACGGCGCAGGGCATACGCGTGGTGCAGCCAGCTATCCGCCCGGTCCGGTGCGTGCGCGAGCATCTCACCCGCGACCTTCAGGGCCGCGTCCCATTCCCGTGCCTCAACGTGCATAGCCCAGCGCAAATCCAGCACGGCGGGGTGCTTCTGGTTCGGCGGTGAAATCGCATCCAACTCGGTCCATGCATCCGCCCGCGCCCCCAGGCCGAGCCAGCCTTGCGCGGCTTGGAAATGATGCACGTCAGGGGGCTCGAGTCTTCGCATGACGCGAGAATAATTCTAGGCGGCCCCAATCGCAACGTCGGGAGTGATCCCGTTTTGGCGGGCCCGGGTGGCGACGAACCGGTTCGCGCGAACGCTTGCCCCACCTAATTTGCAAAACGCACCCCAATTGCAGTGTCCTTTCATTTGACGCTGGGGAGGCGGAATGCTAAAACGCGGGCCGCCGATGACATTCATTCACTTTCAGCAATGAAAAAAAACACCCGCCCGAAATACCGTCGCATTTTGCTCAAGCTCAGTGGCGAAGCCTTGGGCGGCGAAGGGGGTGTCGGAATCAACCCCACCGCGGTGCACAGCATGGCGGAGCAGATCCGGGAAGTGCGCGATCTGGGGGTCCAGGTGGTGGTCGTCCTTGGCGGCGGCAACATCTTCCGTGGTCTGGCCGGCAGCGAGAAAGGCATCGAGCGCGCCACGGGCGATTACATGGGCATGCTGGCCACCATCATCAACTCGCTGGCGTTGCAGGACGCCCTGGAAAAGCTCGGGGTGGCCACGCGCGTGCAAACAGCCATCACGATGGCGCAAGTGGCCGAGACGTTTATCCGCCGCCGGGCGGTACGCCATCTGGAAAAGGGCCGCGTCGTTATTTTCGGCGGCGGCACCGGCAATCCCTATTTCTCGACCGATACGGCCGCGGCGTTGCGCGCGACCGAGATCGGGGCGGAAGTGATTTTGAAGGCAACGAAAGTGGATGGCATCTACGACTGCGACCCAAAGAAGAATCCCAAGGCCAAACGCTTCACGCAAATCCCTTATCTCACCGCGTTGCAAAAGCAGCTCAAGGTGATGGATTCAACCGCGTTTTCGCTGTGCATGGACAACAAGATGCCGATCATCGTGTTCGACCTCTTCAAGCCGCACAATCTGCGACGCGTGGTGCTGGGTGACACCGTGGGGACAGTGGTGACCGGATAAGCGATGCCGGAACTGCCGGAAGTCGAAGTGCTCGTCCGCCATCTGCGCCCCTTGGTTTGCGGCCGAACGATTCGGGCCGTGGGAGTGCGGCGAGCCCGGGTACTATCTCCAACTTCCCCGGAGCAGCTCCAACGGACGCTGCGCGGCGCCCGGTTCACCGGACTTTCCCGGCGCGGAAAATATCTCCTCTTTGAACTGCGCCTGCGGGGCCGGCGACCTCCTTTGACGCTGGTTGGGCATCTGGGCATGACGGGACGGATGTACCTCCTCCCCCGCCGCACGCCGTTGCCGAAACACGCGGCGGTGGTTCTGGAGCTGGGTCGGGAGCGATTTGTTTACGAAGACTCGCGCTATTTTGGGCGGCTCACGCTCGATACCCGGCCCGTGGCGCGCATGGGACCGGAGCCTTTGAGTTCTGCCTTCACCTCGGGCGCGTTCGGCACGGCCATCGCCCGCTCGCGCCAAGCCATCAAAGTCAAATTGTTGGATCAATCCCTGGTTGCCGGGGTGGGTAACATTTATGCGAGCGAAGCGCTGTTCCGGGCCCGCATCGCTCCCCAGCTTCCGGCGCGCAAACTGAGTCCATCCCAGGTAAAATCCCTCCGGCTCGCCATTCGCACCGTCCTGGGCGAAGCGATTCGTTTCGGCAGCACCATTCCCTTGCATCACGGCGAAAAACGCAATGGCGACGGGTTGTTTTATTTTGGGCGGGCCGCCGGCACGACGGATTATTACACTGAACGCCTCCGCGTTTATGACCGCAAAGGATTACCCTGTCTGCGCTGCAAAACCACGATCCGGCGCATCGTTCAGGCCGCCCGGAGCACGTTTTATTGTCCAACCTGCCAGCCGTTAGGCCGGGCGGTGAACCAAAAACGGGCTAAAAGCGTTTGACGGTGGCGGCCACGATTTGTAAAGTGCGCATCCGTTTGCGGTCCGGCGCGGACGGCTTTCGAGTTCCAGAGTAGCTCAATGGTAGAGCACGCGGCTGTTAACCGTGGGGTTGAAGGTTCGAGCCCTTCCTCTGGAGCCAATTCTTAGGCCACCTGCGCCAATGACGACCGGGCATCCCAGACGATCTGCCCACCCACGATTGTCACGATAGCCTTGCCTTTCAGCGGCCAGCCGTAGAAGGGACTGTTGGCGGATTTGCTCGCCGCGTCGCCCCGCGCAAAGACCCATTCGCAATCCGGGTCAATCACGGTCACGTCCGCGTCCGCCCCGGGACTCAAGGTGCCTTTCCCCAGATTGAGCAACCGTGCCGGGGCAACCGTAAACTTGGCGATGAGGTCGGCAAGGTTGAGCCGCTTCGCGTGGTAAAGCTGCATGAGCGCGAGCGCCAGTTCAGTCTCCAGGCCGGTAATACCAAAGGGCGCATAGTCGAACTCGACCTCCTTCTCGAAGTCACAATGCGGCGCGTGGTCACTGCACAGGATTTCGATCGTGCCATCGACCAGGCCGGCGAGAATCGCTTCGCGGTCCCGCGCCGAACGAAGCGGCGGATTCATTTTGAAATTCGTGTCGTAAGCGGGCCAGGACGGAAACGCACCCGCTGAATCCTCGGCCCGGAACACTTGTTTCCCGTCGTCGGCCCAGAATCGCTCGCTGCCGGCAATGGCGGAATCCGTCAGCGTGAAGTGGTGCGGGCACGCTTCGCCATAGACCGGCACGCCGCGCTGCTTGGCGGCCCGGATCAAGTCAACGCTGCCGGCCGCACTTAAATGCTGGCAATGAACGCGGGCGCCGGTCAGCTCCGCCAGGAGGATGTTGCGCGCCACAATCATCTCTTCGCCGGCCGCCGGCCAGCCCTGCAAGCCTAGCGAGGTGCTCCACCGGCCTTCGTGCATCACCCCTTCGGTCACGAGGGAATAATCCTGGCAATGATCCATGACCGTCAGATCAAACATCTTTGCATATTCACAGGCACGGCGCATGAGTTCGTTATTCTGAACGCAATGGCCGTCGTCGGTGATGGCGACGACGCCGGCGCGCTTGAGCGAACCGATGGGTGCAAGCTCTTCGCCCGCGATATTCTTGGTGATCGCTCCGGCGACGAACAGATTTACGAGTCCATCCCGTTTCGCCCGGTCGTGAATGAGCGCCACCGTGCCCGCATTATCAATCGCCGGTGACGTGTTGGGCATACAGACCAGCGAAGTGAACCCGCCGCGCGCGGCGGCCTGCGTGCCGCTGGCGATGGTTTCCTTGGCGGTCTGGCCCGGCTCACGCAAGTGGACGTGCAAATCGATAAGGCCAGGACAGACAACGAGCCCGCTCACGTCGATCCGTTCGACTTCGGCCGGGGCTGGCAACCCGGCCTCGGCTCCAACCGCGGCGATCTTGCCATTGCGAATCAATACGTCGGCCCGGGAGTCAAGGCGGTTGGCAGGGTCGATCACGCGCCCGCCGGTGAGGAGCAGCGAATTCATCGGGCGCGAGCGTAGCGGTGGTGAATTGACAAGGCAAGTTTGCGCGGTAAGATTCGCGGCGTCTGGTGCGGGTGTAGTTCAATGGTAGAACGGCAGCCTTCCAAGCTGCATACGAGGGTTCGATTCCCTCCACCCGCTCCATTACCAATCCCGCGGCACCGGTTTCAGGGCGACAGCTCCAATCGAATTCGATAAAACCGGGAGTTGCCGGGCAGGACGACTGCGTCGATCTCGGTGTTGATCGGTGGCGTAGCGATTATGTTAGTTCGTACATTACTATCGAAGCCGGACAATAGATTGGTGGCTCGTTCGAGCCGGTAGACTTTACCGGGCACACTCGACCACTGGATCGCGAAACCGTTGGTCGCATTGACCATGGGCGTGATCAGGCGCAGGAAAGAGGCAGCGTTGGTTGGATTGGTGCCGGACAGCCACTCGGCGAGGTTATCCACGCCATCGTGATCCGCGTCGCCATTTGGCTCCGTGGCGGTCAGCTGGCCGAAACACTCCAACTCCCACCAATCCGGCAGGCCGTTGAGGTCGGTGTCCACGGTGCGCAGGAGATTCAGCCGGCCGCCGGTACGCACTACGCCATCCAACCCGGGCAAACGGTCCACGTTCGTCAGAATCCGTTGAACTCGTTCAGTCGCGGTTTCGTTCGGAAAGTTCATCGCCGCGAAGGCCACCGCCCCGGCAACATGGGGGGCAGCCATCGAAGTCCCGTTTAGCAACTGGTAAATCCGGGTGGGATCCAATTGATTGACGACCGTGCCGATCCCCGGCAGCTGCGCCTTGAGTGCCAGCCCGTCGGCCTGCGAAATGGCAAGGGCCGGAATCCAATTACTGGCGACTTGAAGCGTGCCAAGAAAATTTCCGGCCACGTTGTTGTAGATGATGGCCGCCTGGGCACCGGCGGCGATGGCGTTGCTAACCTTGTCAGAAAAAAACAACGTCCCGCGGCTGATCAACGCAATATTGCCGCGCACGGCCAACGGGAAGTCCGAGGGATAACCCAAGCCGCAGTCGTAGATCATCGCGGTGATGCCAGTCGTGGTTCCCGAATAACCTAAAGGAGTGGCGCTGTATGTCGTGGCCCCTTGCAGCGCATAGCTGATCGTACCGGGCATGTTGGTAGGCGCGGCGGAAAGGATGTTCACGCCGGGGGCGCCAAGATCCACTGTGGTCGCACCATAATTCGAAAAACTGGCCAGGGCATCGTTCTGATCGGTGGCAGCCACCACGATCATGTTCGGGAGGTGATAAGACGAGGGATAATCCGGGGTCAGATCAATATTGGCGCCGTTGTTATTGGCAGCAGAGCAGTAAACGATCCCGGCGCTGCCGGCCGCCTGGATAGCGGCGCTTTCTACGCTGCTGAATCCACCACCCCCGAATGAGGCGTTGATTGCGACCACATTAACGCCGCGAGACTTCATCATCGTGGCGTATTGGACCGCCTCGATGATCGCCGCGGAACTGAGATTCGTGCCGTTGTTCGACACCTTCAACGCCATGATCTTCGCCAGATAATCGACGCCAATCACTCCCAACTGGTTGTTGCCGGCAGCGCCAATCGTTCCGGCAACGTGCGTCCCGTGATCGCCGGAGTCCAACGGATTGGCGATTCCATCAATAAAGTCAAAACCATAGAGGTCGTCTACAAACCCGTTGCCATCTTCATCCACGCCATTGCCCGGTATCTCACCGGGATTGGTCCACAAGTTCGGAGCAAGATCCGGATGACGGTAATCCACCCCGGTATCGATGACGGCCACGACCACCTCGTTGGTGGACGGTCGTGCCATAAACCACGCTCCCGGAAACTTGATGTCATCACCCGGAGATCCGGCAATCCCGTTGATTGTCTGGCCGGCGTTGCGCAAGCTCCACATCTCGGAAAACAGCGGGTCATTGGGAGTCGCAGCGCAAATCGACCGCAAGTAATTCGGCTCCACCACCTCCACGGATGGATCCTCGGATATCTCCGCTATCAATGCGACCGTCGTCCGCTTCTTTGCACGCACCAACCCGGACTGCCGGCCCCACTCTTGGGAGATGAAGGCAAAGTGCTTCGTGAATTCGAGGGAATGGGCTTGCAACGTCCTTTGGGCCGTTTCCAAGCTCGCCAATGGCTTGAAAACCACTATGACCTCGCCTTCGACATACTGCGTCCCCAGGTGGGCCGATGGGGCAGCACCCACTGCGCCCCCAAACAGGCTCAAAATCGAAGCCACACACGCGATGCAATTGGAAAACAATCGGTGATGGTCCCGGTTCATGTTCGGGCAATGTTAAGTCAAAAACCCACCACCATCAATCCGACATTCTCAACTCGCAGACCCCTTCCGTAGTAATCCTCAGTCCGCACTCTGCAATCACGCAGCTTTCCATATTTCTTGGATGGTGGAGTGTTCTCAATAGGCAACACCCCACCTTCTGCAAGCCGCCGGAAGCGATGGAGGCAGCCCCTCGTATTGGTCTGCAACCAGGGCCATTTAAGTTGTCGCCGGGGTACGCGTTTCCGAGGGCGCCCCCGGGAATCCAATCCGGGTCGATGCTGGTTGCCGATGCCCTGCGGTCGGACGAGTCTTGTTCGAGAAATAGCCCGCCGCGACGATCGTAAACTAACGCTATGAAAAACTTGAAATATCGGTATTGGTTCTGGCACCGCAAGATGTTCATCCTCCTGCGCCTCTGCCCACACTGCTGGCAGTCGGTCAACTATACCCCAGCCGGGCGAGCGCTCTGCCCGAAGAAATGCCACCAATAAATCAGCAGCTCTTGGCCTAAACGGATAACGAGGAAAACGAAGTCGGCGATTGGAAGCTCGTGGCGAGATTCAGCCGGCCGGGGAAGAAAGAATGGCGTATCGTGCCTCAAAGAAACACGACGCACCGCAAAGCAGAGGAAAGCCTGACATACGTCAGAGGAAAGTCCCCCGCGAAAACACCCATCAGGATTCCAACCAGGCGATCACGGGCTGTGGCGGCCAGTCCGTGAAGCGATCCGCCGGATCGTCGGATGACACTGGGCCATCCGAATTCTTCGTGAAACTGTCCCGGTTCTCTTCCGCCACGGCGTAGTGATAGGAAAAAGTTCCGTCGCTGTAAGCGTGGCGGATCAGGCGATGCAGCGAAACAGCATTCACACAGCCAGCCTAAAGTTCCGGCATCAAATGGCTGATCAACTGTTGTCGATCACCAACCTTGGATTGGCTTCCTCGCCTCTGGTCTGAGTAGGCAAGCCGGCCCGAAGGCGGTAATATGGGTGTGGCGTTCGAGAGGGCAAACCACATCCTGAAATCTCACCGCACAACAGGCGTGTTGTTTTAATGCCGGGCTTCGAATTCAAACACAACCCACTCTTCCGTTGTCCTGTTGGCGGCGACTGGATAAATCCAGGCTGCCCCTGCCCTCTCCATTTCCACATGCCGGCGAACCCCGCCACCGGCGTTGCGGCCGTCCAACTTCACGCCGCTACGGCCAATTCCGGAGTCTCATCGGCAGCAGGACGATCTCGTTCCTCCATTTGCGACCGCAATTTCCGGAGCGCCTGCTCCTGAATCTGCCGGATCCGTTCGCGTGTGAGGCCAAAACGTCCGCCGATTTCTTCCAAGGCGCGTTGAGCGCCGTCCTTCAATCCGAACCGGAGCTCTAGAATCGCGCGTTCCCGTTCAGTGAGGGTGGCCATCGCTTCCTGCACGAGCTGGGTGTCGGTTTCGAGGATCAGACGATCAAAGGGCGCGGTCGGGTTAGGATCCGCTACCACATCCGCAATCCGGGTTGATTTGCCTTCGCCTATCGGCGCGTCGAGCGAAACCGGCGTGAGGGCAGCCCGGCGGTAGAGCTTTACATTGCGGGGGCTGATTCTCAGGTCATGCGCCAGTTCTTCATCCGTCGGATCGCGATCGAAGACTTCGTGCAACCGCACCTCCGCCCGCCGGAGGCGCGCAACCTTATCCACCACATGCACCGGCAGCCGGATGGTCTTCGACTGGTTGGCCAGCGCCAGCCGGATGTATTGCTTGATCCACCAGGCGGCGTAAGTGGATACTTTGGCCCCTTTGCGGAGGTCATAGCGCTCCACGCCTTTCATCAGCCCGATGTTGCCTTCATTGATGAGATCCAGCAACGGCAGTCCCAACCCCTCATAATCGCGGGCGATTTTCACCACCAACCGCAGGTTGGCCTTGATCATGTGTTCGCGCGCCGGTTGATCCCCGCGCTGGATTCGCCGGGCCAGCGCGACTTCCTCTTTCGGCGTGAGTAATTTCACCTGGCCAATTTCGTTGAGATAGATTTGCAACGAGTCACCGCGGGCCGACTCCGATCGGGTCGGTGGTGCCAGCTGCACTTCCCCACCGGCCGGTAAACAACTGCTTCGTTCTCTTCGTTTCGGCAGTCGGGCCGGCGTGAGTCGGACGCGCGGCGGCCCGAGCCGCGTCGTCCGCCTGGCGTAGGATTGTTGGAACTCAGTTTTCATGCGTCATTGTCTCTGGCTTTGATTAACCGGGGGGGCCGTTCGCCTGATTTTCAGACCTCGACCAGCACTTCCGATTTCGAGAAGCGCACCTTTCTAACTCCCGCATATTTGTCGCTGGGGGCACGATAACCCGCGGCCGCCGCGACGACCGTGTTCAAGCCGCGTGCCTTAAGACCGAGAATTTGGTCATATTTCGCCGGCTCGAGGCCTTCCAACGGACAGGTGTCAATCCCCAACAAGGCGGCGCTGGTCACAAAGTTGCCCAACGCGATGTAGGCTTGATTGGCGGCCCAACTTCTCCGCGCCAGCGCATCACGGCCGGTAAGGAGGCTGCCGACCATCATGTCGCGATAACCGTTCAAGGTATCGCGTGCGCCGCCGCGCACGACCACGATCCGGTTTAGATAGGCGTCAATGTCCGCTTCATTAAGATCCTGCTTGATGGCAAAGACCACCAGATGGGAGGCGTCGGCCACCTGCCGTTGCCCCCAGGAGGCTGACACCAGTCGTTCCCGCGTCGCCGCATCGGTGACGACTATGAACCTCCATGGCTGCAACCCGAATGACGATGGGGTGAGCACCAGGGCTTCTTCGAGCGCCGCCCAGGTTTGCGGATCGATTTTGCGCTGTGGATCAAATTGCTTCGTCGCATAGCGCCAGTTAAGTTGGGTCAGGAGGTTTTCCGAAGTCATCGTTTTCATTTTGTTCAAGCATTGAATCCGCCATCCACGTCGAGGGTGGCACCGGTGATGTACGAGGCGCCGGGACTGGCGAGAAAAACGATGGCGACGGCGATCTCCTCGGGCCGGCCATACCGGCCCAGGGCGGTGGCAGCGTTAAGGACCGTTGCGAAATCGCTGGTAGCGGGATTCATGTCGGTATCCACGGCGCCGGGTTGCACCACGTTGACAGTGATCTTCCTCGGGGCGAGGTCACGGGCGGCCCCCTTCGTGTAACCAACGATGGCGCTCTTGGTGGCCGTGTAGTCGGCCAGCCCGGGGTAACCGGCGCGAGTGGCCAATCCCGAACCGACCGAGATGATCCGACCGCCTTCGCTCATGACCTTGCTCGCCGCGCGGATGGCGGCGACAACGCCACCGACATTAACGGCGTATTGCCGGTCTAAATCTGCGAGGTTGTTGGCCGGATTATCCACCGGACCGGTGACAAACACACCGGCGTTGTTGACGAGGATGTCGAGCCGACCAAAGAGTTCGATGACGGCCTTGATGAGCCCCTCGACCTGGATGGGGACCGCTTGGTCGGCTTGGAACGCTGCCGCCCGCCCGCCTTGGCGCTTGAGCTCGGCAACGAGGGCTTCAGCTTTGTCGGCCGAGGCGGCGTAACTTATGGCCACGTCCGCGCCCTCTTCCGCCAGTGCGCGGGCGGTTGCCGCCCCGATACCGCGTGATCCGCCGGTAACCAAGGCCACTTTACCAATGAGTTTTTTCGTAATCATGATGAATCGGTCTGTTGGGTGGTTTGATTTTGGTTTCACGCGGCCACAACCAGCTCATCCAGTTTGGCCAGGATAGCTTTCTTGCCCGCGACCCCCACCGTTTGGTGACGGAGTTTCCCCTCGGCGAAGTAGAGCAAGGTTGGAATGGATTGAATGCCGAAGCGTGCAGCCAACGCAGGGTTGTGATCCACGTTGACTTTCGCCACTTTCGCCCGGCCGGATTGTTCGACGGCGATTTCGTCAAGCACGGGCGCGAGCATCTTGCACGGTCCGCACCATTCGGCCCAAAAATCCACCAGCACGGGCGGGCGGGATTTGAGCACCTCGGTTTCAAAGTTGGCTTCGTTGATTTCGACTATCGGTTTCATATTTCAGTTAGTGGGTTGTTTCGGTTGATGGAATCGACTTCCGGTCAGAAGGTCAGCGCAAATGCCGGGCTGACACGCCGCACCGCCTCCTGCCGGGCTTCCCAGGCCACGACCGCCTGAACTTTTTCCGTTGCCAGGACGGGAAAGACCAGCTGGGGATACAAGGTTTGCCAGGCGGTCGCTTCCGCCTCATTCAAAGCCAGCCGCAGCAGGCGCTCCTGCGTTTTGAGCGCCTCGTACGACTCGGCAAAGATCGCGGCCTTGGCGGCGGTAATCTGCGCGACGATTTTCTCACACGATGCGGCGCATACTCTGCCGAACGCCTGAGCCCGGCCGCCGCGCGCGGGGTTGCTTTGCGTCGGTTCTAGTTTCACGGTTTTCATTTTCACGTCTATGTAACAATTATAGTTACACTATTGTTCAAAAAAAGAGACCGTCAAGTGACTTTTTTTTGGCTGCCTGCCCCGGAAGCTTTGACCACCCCGATCACGGTGGCCAGGGTGGTTTTTTCCAGATCCCGTTCGAGTGCCGCTTGAGCCGAGGCAAAAATCCGGGCCAGCGTCTCCCGGATGCAATTTCCGACCGGGCAGGCGGCGTTCGGTTTGCGCGCCGGGGTGGCAAAGGGTTCGGCAGTTTCAACTGCCCGGTAAATTTCGGCCAAATTGATGCGGCCAGGCGAACGGCTCAACCGCGACCCCGACCCGGCCCCCTTGCCAGTTTCCACCAGTTTGGCCCGCTGGAGCGCCAGCAGCAGCCGCCGGATAATCACCGGGTTGGTGTTGACGCTGCCGGCCAGGAAAGCCGACGTGACGCGGTCGCCCTCCTTGTACGCCAGCACCGCCAGCACGTGAACCGCCATGGCAAATCGGCAACTTGTTCTCATTGACTGGGCAATTAGTAATCTCCAGTGTTACAGTTGTCAACTGGCATCACGGCTGGACCCGGCGAATCCCATCCACATCCCGCGGCAAGCACACCAGGCTACGCCGGGCGGTGCTTCCCCAGCGTGACAGCCTGACCTGCGCCCACCGGCGGTTTTCAACCAGAGCCATCCGGACCCGGTCACCCCCCCTTTGCAGCGTTTTTATATTCCGTCGACGGTGATCGCGCGGCATGCTTGCCCAGTATGAAGCCATCTTCCCTGACTTTGGTCCCGGCAACAAATCCGCAGGAAATCTACCGCTACCGCGACGGAATCTATGCGGTGGATTTGCTCACGGCGGCGATCGTCTATCTGGATTTCTTCACCTGGCTGGCAGACCATCCGACGAAGGCGACCGCCATTTGCGCGCACTTCGGCACCGCGGAGCGCCCGACAGATGTCATGCTTACCCTGTTCACCGCGAACGGCTTCATTGCTTCGCAAGGCGGCATTTTCCACATCACCAACCTGGGCAAGGAGCATCTCACCGGGGACTCGCCGTGGAACCTGTCGCCCTATTACGCCTCGCTGAAAGATCGCCCGGTCACAAAGGACTTCTTGACCGTGCTGAAAACCGATAAACCCGCCAACTGGGGCAGCGCCCGGGACGCGTTGGACTGGCACAAAGCGATGGAAACCGAAGTGTTCGCCAACGCTTTCACCTCGGCTATGGATTGCCGCGGGCTCTATCTCGGGCAGGCGTTGGCAACGCGCCTTGACTTGCGCCAAAGCTCACGCTTGCTGGACATCGGCGGCGGCTCTGGCATCTATGCGTGCTCGCTCGTGGCGCACAATCCAAACCTCCACGCGACCGTTTTCGAGCAGCGGCCAGTCGACCAGATCGCGACCCGATTGATCAATCAACGCGGCTTCAGTGAACGGGTTAACGTGGTAGCGGGTGATATGTTCGACGCGAATTTGCCGGGTGAATGCGATGTTCACCTTTACTCGAACGTGCTGCATGATTGGGGAGTCGCGAAAGTACGGCGACTGCTCCAGGCATCCTTCGATGCCCTCGTACCCGGTGGCATGATCATCCTGCACGACGCATTCATCAACGCTGACAAGACCGGCCCGCTGCCGGTGGCAGCTTACTCGGCTTTGTTGATGCACTCGACCCAAGGGAAGTGCTATTCCATTGCGGAGTACAAGCTTTTTCTTGAAGAAGCCGGTTATTGCGAAATCCACTTTTTCACCACCGTAGCGGATCGTGGCGCCATGACCGCGCGCAAGCCCAAATAGCCAGCCACGCGGATTAGCGGGGCAGGATATCCGCCGCAGGCAGCACTGCCAGGTGCTTTATTCGCATGCCCACCAGTTAGGGCGGAGGCCAAAACTCCTGTACGGTCCGGACCCATTCATCAGCCATGAGCTGATGGCCGGAATAGGTGGGGTGAACGCCGTCCCAAATCCAGTAGTCCGCAGGCGCCCTTTGGCACGCGGCGTCAAATACCGACTGGTATCGCACCAATGCTGCGCGGTGTTTGGCAGCCAGTTTGGCGACAATTTCCTGCCGCCGCTGGATATCGGCGCGGCGGGTCTCGAAATTCGCCTGCGCCTTGCCGACGGCAAGCAAGAACGGGGCACCGAGCACGAGTCGAACCTTCGGATTGGCGGCTCGAATATCGGCCAGCAACTGGTCATAGGTCTCCTCGAACCGGTCAAACGGCACATTTCGACCGCTGTCATTCACCCCGACGAGGATGCTGACGATATCCGGGTTCAGATCGAGAGTGTCCGTCTGCCAGCGTTTGGCGAGGTCCTCCACGGTGTTTCCGCTGACTCCGCGATTCAGGAACGTCAGGTTCAACTCCGGAAAAGCGGCCCCATATCGGGCGGCGATAATAAATGCATAACCGTGGCCAAGAATGTGGTTCGGGTCCAGATTGCGGCCACGATTGCCGTCCGTGATGGAATCGCCTTGGAAGAGGATGCGGCTATCCTTGCGCAGGACCGAGAGTGGGACCACTCCCGAAAACAATGCCGTCTGGGCCGGCGGCGTCAACAGGGCAATCAGGACAACCATGCCCAACCGGGAAATCAACAAGCGACGATTCATGGATACGAGTCGGTTTATCGAAACTACGAATGACGGGTGATCAACCGCCAAGAAAGATGATGCCGATGGTTGGATTTCAATGATCCTGTGCAACCGCCCGACACCTACGGCTGAAAGGCAAATTTCTTGCGGTCTTCATCACTGATGGCCCAAAGATTCTCCGGCCAGACTTCCTTCCCGTATTTCAGCAGGCGGACGCTCCCGTCCGCGAAGGCAAAATTTGAACTCCCGGACCGGCTTACGGTGCCAGACCGTTGTGTCGAGTGACAACCGCGTTCAATCTGGTCGGCGTCGTTGCCCACCCCTTCCAGCAAGTCCATGAAATAATGCGGGGAAATGGCAATCCCGGCCTCTTTTTGCAGGTTCTTTTTTTCGCCAAACAAAACCGTGTCCGTGGGCTTGCGAATGGCGTTTTCGCGAATCGTCATACCATTGAAAGCATCGGCCGTCGCTTTGCCGGTGGTCGCGGCGAAGAAATCATTCCACCCATTGATCATGTAGCTGCGCGGGGCGCGATCGGCGGGCGTCGGCGAGGTGGTGTCGGTCAACGGGGTGCCGCGCTTTGAATCGGTGGGGCAGACCAGGAGGTCGAGATTCTTGTAATACTCCTGCAGCAGCGTCGGCCAGCGGTAAGCATTGGTCCGAGGGGGAAACAGATCGCCGCTGTCAGCCGCATACAATCTTACCGAAAGTGAAAGCTGGCGCAGGCTGTTCGCGCACTTGATACGGTAGGCAGTTTCCTTAGCCCGCCCCAGCGTGGGCAGGAGCATGCTTGCGAGGATCGCAATGATCGCGATGACCACGAGTAATTCTATCAGCGTGAATGCCCGGGCGCCGGACCGGTTACCCGCCCGAACGACCATCTGGTTTTCCAAACACATATCCATTCTCAGCAATTGCTGGCTCCAATCCGGAATTGCTTTCACCGAACCGGTATCGAATAATTCCTTAAGATTAGCGTCAATCCTGTCGCCATGTCGAAGCAGAAAGTTATTCTCATCCTCTTGCTCCTGCTTGGTTTGGGCGCGTTGAGTCTCTACCTCAACCAAGACTGGTTTGCGGCGAATCCTATTCAAATTTCTCATCGCGTCAGTCCCTGGCTGGAGGGTCGGCGCCCGGCCGCACGCGGTGCCAAACTCGGACCGCCGGTCGCATTTTCGCTCGGCGGGTATTACCGGCTCACCAGCGTCAGCGTGGTCCTGGCCGCGGACATCGCCACCAACAAACACGCGCACCCGATCTGGAGCCTGGTGACGGAATCCAATTCCGTGCCGACCGCAAGCTTCCTTTACGGAAGCCCCATTCGCGGCATGCATCCCGCCGTCAAAGGGGCGCGAGCAGATCCCTTGGCACCCGGGATCACCTATCGCTTGTTGATCAAGACCAAAGACCAGGCCGCGCAACACGACTTCAGTCTGGATTCGCAAAATTAAAGTGGTCCGCTTCTCGTCGGGCAAACGACTGACCATTCCGCTCGAGGTCGTTACCCTCCGCCGGGCAGATTCACTCGTCGCCTCTGAACTCAGCCCGCGAAGAACTTCGGTTGCAAGCCCCGGGCTGCTTTACGCCCGCCCGCCATGCCCCTAACATCCGAGCATGACGATCGCTGAAGTCTTGGCGAATGAAGCGCTGCGCCAGCAGGAATTCCCAGTCGCAAAAAAGAAGATCTTTCTAGCGCATGCGGGCGACTGCCCGTTGCCACATCGGGTGGCCCAGGCGGTGGCGGATTACGCCCATCACGCGGCCGCCAGCGATCAGGAAGCGGTGGTTTTTCCGCGGGTGGTGGAGGAAGGACGCAAGCTCGCCGCCGAACTGCTGAAATGTCAGGCCGAGGAAGTCGCATTCGTCGGCCCAACCTCACTGGCCCTGAGCTTTTTTGCCAGCGGCCTCAAGTTCCGGAAGCGCGATAACATCCTCATTTATCATGACGATTACCCGTCGAATGTTTACCCTTGGATGGCGCTGGCCGAACAAGGGATCGAAGTACGATTGCTCAACGTCCGGGGCCTGGGCGTCATCCGACCCCGGGATGTTATCGGGCAGGTGGATGAAAACACGCGCTTGGTCGCGCTCGCTTCGTGCCATTTTGTCAGCGGCTTTCGCCTGGAGCACGCGCCCATCGGCAAAACCTTGCGCGAGCGGGGGATTTTGTTCTGCCTCGACGGAATTCAGACGCTCGGCGCCTTTCCGACTCCGATGGAACACGTGGATTTGCTGGCCGCGGACGCGCACAAGTGGCTGCTCGGCCCGTGCGGGGCGGGTATCATGTATGTGCGCCGGGAAATCCAGGAGCGCCTCAACCCGCCGGTTTATGGCTGGCACAACGTGCGGTGCCCGAACTTCGTCGCCCAGGAACAAATCACTTATCGGACCGGGGCCAAGAAATTCGAGGCGGGCACGCACAACCTGCTAGGCCTGGTTGGACTGCACGCGGCTATGAAGCTCATTCTTGAGGTCGGCGTGGACAACATCGCGTGCGAACTCCGGCGCAAACGGGCTTGGCTCGTCCCGGCATTGCAGGCGAAGAATTACACGGTATTGAACGCGGAGGCCGCGCCGGAGAACGCCAGCGGCATCGTCACGTTTTTCAAGCCCGGCGCCGACCTCACGCCCCTCCATCAAAAGCTTTTGGACGCAGAGATTGTCACATCGCTACGCGTGGATCGGGCGGGCCAGCGTTACGTACGGCTCTCCCCCCATTTCTACAACACCGACGCGGAACTGCAACGGGTGCTGGAACTGGTTTGAGTGTGTGGCACGGCCTGGCCATTCGGCGGCTGGATGACAAAAGATTTGCATTAAAACTCCGACCGCCGGATTCTGCGCCAGCAGTCCGGAATTATGAATTTGACCGAGTTGTTGGACACCACCGCCGCCCGCTGGCCCCAGAAGCCCGCCCTGATCGAGGATCCCGCGATCGTTACTTATTCTGAACTCGTTCAACAGACGAAGGAACTGGCGGCAAAACTCAAGTCTCTGCCAATCGCGGGAGGCAGCCGGGTCGGATTGGCCTTTCCCAACGGGGTCAATTACGTGGCCCTGACATTCGCACTCTGGCGCGTCGAAGCCGTGGTGGTGCCCATTCCGACGGAATGCACCGAGGAGGAAATTGCGGAACTCTCCACCGCCATGCAGTTGGAAGGAATCCTCAGCCAAAACCGCGACGGCGAAAGCCTACCCGTCGCGGCGGATTGCTTTTTCACCCGGCTGAGCACGCCGACCCCGCCGGACAATCACGGGTTGAACCTGGCCTTCATCCGCTTTACTTCCGGCACGACGAACGCACGCAAAGGCGTGGCCCTCGCCCACGAAACCATCCGCGACCGGATAGCCTCCGCCAATCAGGCATTCGGCATCGGGCCGGACGACACGGTCATCTGGTGCCTGCCGATGGCGCATCATTTTCTCATCACCATCATTTTGTATTTGAGCGTGGGCGCGACCATCGTTCTGGCGCGGCATGTCGTGGCCAAGCCGTTTCTCGAAGCGATCCACCGCTGGCAGGGAACCGTCCTCTATGCCGCGCCGTTTCACTTTGCCTTGCTGGCGCGCGACAACTCCGGCGCGCAGATTCCCTCCGTGCGCCTCGCGGTGTCCACCACGTGCGCTCTACGGCAGGATACGTCGGAGGATTTCCGCCAGCGCTTCGGTCGGTCACTCGCCCAGGCTCTTGGGGTCATTGAACTCGGTCTCGTGGCTCTGAACACCGACGACCCGCGGGGACGCTGGAACTCCGTCGGCAAACCCGCCGGTGCCTGCCAAGTGCGCATCGTGCATCCTGACGAGAATGGCACTGGCGAACTGGCGGTGGCCGGACCGGGCATCTTCGATGCCTACGTCGCCCCTTGGGTTTCGCGGGAGGAAGTGTTGCGCGACGGCTGGTTTTTCACGGGCGACATCGCTCGCGTGGACGCGGAGGGTTTTCTCTTTCTGCTGTCCCGCAAAACCGCGGTCATCAATCTGGCCGGGCGCAAGGTGTTCCCCGAGGAAATCGAGGCCGTGATCAACCGCCATCCCGCCGTGTGCGAGTCGCGCGTGTTCGGCAAACCCCATCCGCATCTTGGCGAAGTTGTGGTGGCGGAGTTGGTGCTCGCGCAGCCGGATGCGGGCGTTGATCCCATCCGACAGTATTGCCGCGAACACCTGGCTTCCTACAAGGTGCCCATGCACTACCAGGTGGTTGCTGCCTTGCCCCGAACGCCGGTCACAGGCAAAATCCGCCGCGCCGCTCCGGTGGCTTGAATGATTCAAACGCAAGAAATCGAAACCAAACTCCTGGACTTCCTGAAACGCGAAGTGTTCGCGCCAGGCCTCGCGGTCACTCCGGAAACCGACCTGGTCGCGTCGGGCTTTGACTCCATGTCGCTCGTGCGGATGCTGGTGTTCATCGAAACCGACTACGGCTTCTGGATTCCCGAAAGCGAAATCACCGGCGACGCGCTTAAGGACGTTCGCAGTCTCGCCGCCACCATCACGCGCCTGCTCAATGCCCGGTGATTCGCCACTCAACGGCAGTGATTACCTCATGCTCGGGTTCGATTACGAACTCCGGCGGCAGGGGTTTCCCGGCAACTCCTGCCAGATCATCCTCGAACTCGACCGCACCATTTCCGCGGACGCATTGCGCCGGCGCCTGGGTCATCTGGTGGAACGCCACCCCATCCTCGCGTCCCGCCCGGCCGGCTGGTTTTCGCCCAGGTGGAAGCCCATTCCATCCGTCCCCTTCGTCCCCTCCGTGCGCGTTCACCACGCCCCTCCCGAAGCCCTCGCTGATCCACTCGCGCTTCAACGCGGGGAACTTTTCCGCTTTGATCTGGTCCCGCGCGCCAACGCCACAGACGTTGTGTTCACCTGGACGCACGCGTTGATGGACGCGCCGAGCGCGGAACATTTTCTGGCAGTGGTTGGCCGGGAAGATCTCCCGCTGCCCGCAACCACTCCGGCACCCCCGCGCCCGAAGCAGCCGTTGTCGGAGCGCTTCCAACTGGCCCGCAAGAACGTCAATCAACTCAGCGATTTTTGCAAAGCCGCGCCGCGCACGGTGGGGACGAGGTTTCCGCAGGCCAGGCGGGTTCAACGGTTTCTGGTTGAGAAGTTCACCGCGGAAGAGACCGCCCGCATCCGCGGCCATGGCGTAAAGCTCTGTGGCGCGCTCGGGGACGCACAGTTTCATGCGGCCGCGGCGATGATGGAATTGCATCGCCTGCATCATCGGGTGGGCAAACCCTCACCAAGTTATGTGCTGCCGGTACCCGTCAGTCTGCGGCCCAAAGGCACGGTGGAACCGGTGTTCAGCAACCAGATTGCCATGCTCATGGTGCAGTTTCTTCCGGAACAGCTGAACACCCCTTCCGCCGCTGTCGCGACGTTGAAGACGCAACTGGTGCAATCTCTCCGCGACCGTCGCATCGAAGCGGGCACCGCAATCACGGAACTTTCCCGCGGCCTCCCCTTCCCGCTCTACCTCTACATGCTCAAGCACCATGGCCTCCGCGGGGAAATCTGCTCGTTCTTTTATGGCGATGTCGCCAACGTCTCACCGCTGCTGACGACATTCCTGGGGGCGACGATCACTGATTTCACCCACGTCGGGGCCGCCACGCCTTCACCGGGCATCGGCGCCATCTTCTATTACTTTGGGGGCAAGATGCGGTTGACCGTGTTTCATCTGGAAACTCACTTCTCCGCCAACGAGGCTGCCGGGTTTGCCACAGCGCTTCGCGGACGTTTGCTCAACCCGTGAACGGGCCGGTGGACATCGCAGTTGTCGGGGCGGGCGCGGCCGGCATTGCCGCGGCGGTGACGGCTGCACGAGCCGGATGCGAAACCTTGCTGCTGGAGCAGCGTTCCGCTGCGGGTGGCACGGGCGGCTTCAGTGGATTGACCACGCTTTGCGGCCTCTACGACGAGGCTGGCCATTTCCTGAACGACGGTTTTTCACGAGAGTTTGCCGAGGCGTTGATGGAGCGCCGCGCGTCGGCCTGGCTGGGAAACAATATTTCCGGCCGGACCGGGCCGGGGCTCAGCGGTCCAATCCGAATGGGGCGCGTCTGGGTGCTGCAATATCAGCCCGAACGGTTTCGTGAAGTTGCCGCCCACCGGATTGCGGAGTGTCCGCGACTTCACCCCCAATGGAACACTCCGCTGCGTGAGGCGACGGTTGCGTCGGACCGCATCACGAGCTTGAATGGCATTCCCGTCGGGGCGGTGGTGGATTGCAGCGGCACGGCAGAAATTGCGCGCGCCATCGGCGCGGATTACTTGACCACGGACGAAACCACCCAGGCGCCGGCGATCGTGTTTCCGCTCTGCAACGTTGCGCGCGATTTGAATTCGGCGGCGGCGATGGCGCAGGTGTTGTTGCCATTGGCACGGGCCGGCTTTCCACCGCTGAACCTCCAGCCGAATCTCGAGCCAAATACGCTGACCGCCAAGTTTGCCGGCCATGGGGAACAGGTGCCGCCCCTGATCGCATTTCTCCGCCAAAACGTGCGTGGATTTGAAAACTGCGGCACGCCCGTCACGGAGTTTGTTCCCGCGCGCCGGGCGGGCAGCATGATTGTTGGGGAGTATCGGTTGACCGGTGCGGACGTTCTGGCGGGAAGAAAATTCCCCGATGCGGTGGCGCGGGGCGCGTGGCCCATCGAACAGTGGGACGAACGCGGCGTGGCTCATTTCCAGTATCTGCCGGCCGGTGTGCACTACGAGATTCCGGCCCGGAGCCTGCGCGCGGCGCGGATTGAGAACCTGTTCATGGCTGGCAAGACCATCAGTGCCGACGTGGCGGCCATCGCCAGTGCCCGGGTGATGGGCGGTTGCCTTGCCACCGGCGCGGCGGCTGGCTATCTGGCCGCAACCTGCGTACAATCGACGCGGACCAGATGAGTCGGGCGATCGCTGAACTGTGGCCTGAGACCTACCGCCATGTCGCGGTACACTCGCCTTTTTATCGGGAACTCTTTCACGAACCGACCTCCGTTCCGGCACTCGAAAGCGTTCCGCTCCTGGACAAGCAAACGCTGTCGGCCCGCAACCTGGAATTTCTCTGTGTTCCGCGCGAGCGCGTGGTGGAAATCGTCACCACCAGTGGCACCACCGGGCAGCCGTTGTTGTGGATGTTGTCCGAGCCAGACCTGGAGCGGCTGGCTGACAATGAGCGACTGTCATTCGGTTGCGCCGCCCTGACCGCCAACGACACCGTGCTGGTGGCGGTGGCGCTGGATCGTTGCTTCATGGCCGGGCTGGCCTATTGGCTGGGCCTGCGCCAACTCGGCTGCGGCATGGTCCGCACGGGCGCGGCGTCGCCGATGCTCGTGTTGGAAATGATCGAGCGCATTCAGCCAACGGCCGTGGTCGGTGTGCCATCCTTCCTGCGATTGGTGGCGGACAAGGCCCGGGAAACGGGGTTTGACCTCAAAAACTCTTCCGTCAGGAAAGCCATCTGCATCGGCGAACCGATTCGCGACCGCGCGCTGGCACTGAACAATTCCGGCCGCATCATTGAGTCCACCTGGGGCGCGAAAGTCTATTCGACCTACGGCGTCACCGAGCTGGCCAATTCTTGCTGCGAATGTGACGCGGGGGCGGGCGGGCATTTGCACGAGGAACAGTTGCACCTCGAGATTCTCGACGACAATGGAAAGCCGGTTCCCGATGGCGAGGTCGGGGAGGTGGTCGCCACGACCTTCGGCGTGGAGGCGATGCCGGTGATTCGCTATCGCACGGGTGATTGTGCCGCGTTGTTCCGCCAGCCTTGTGCCTGTGGCCGCACCGCGCCACGCTTGGGGCCGATTGTCGGGCGCAAGAATCAGAAACTGAAGTTCAAAGGCACCTCCCTTTTTCCCTCGACGCTGACGGCAGTGCTGGAGGAAAGCCGGGAGGTGGAAGCGTTTGTCGTCATCGCACGCAAGGAAAGCGAGCTTTCGGATGCCATCGAGGTGCTGGTGCACGGGGCGGCGTCCGTGGCGCATTTGCGCGAGGTGTTGCAGGCGCGGACAAAAATTGTGCCGCAGATCCGGGTGGCTACGCGGGAGGAGATTGAAGCGCTGCAATTGCCGCCACAGGCGCGCAAGCGGCGGACGTTCGTGGATTTGCGGTGAAACCCTGCGTACTCATTCCCTGTTACAACCACGCAGCGACCGTGGGTGAGGTCGCGCGGGCGGCGCGGGCGCATTGCTCTGTCATCGTGGTGGACGATGGCTCGACCGAGCAGTTGCCGGAATTGTCCGGTTGCGATTTGGTGCGATTGCCAAGCAACCGCGGCAAGGCGGCAGCCCTCCGGGCGGGCTTTCAGCGCGCGGTGGAACTTGGTTTCACCCACGTGATCACGATGGATGCGGACGGCCAGCATTTCGCGGAGGACTTACCCAAGTTCCTTACCGCCGCGCAGGCGCAGCCGGATGCCTATCTGGTCGGCGTGCGAGATTTGGTGGCCGCGGGCTGCCCCAAACACCGCCAGCGTTCGAATCGCATTTCCACCTTCTGGTACCGCGTGGAGACCGGGATCCGCCTCGCGGACACGCAATGCGGCTTCCGCTGTTATCCGCTGACGTTGGTGCAACGGTTGCAGATCAAGTCGGGGCGCTACGCTTACGAACTGGAATTCATGGTGCGGGCGGCGTGGGTGGAAACCGCAATTGTCGCCGTGCCGGTGAAATGCACTTACGCGCCCGGCAAGACCGGGATTTCGCACTTCCGTACCGTGCGCGACTTCGTCCACATCACCAACATGAACATCCTGCTGGTGCTGCAATCCTGGTTCGTGCCAGCGCCGCTGCGGATGGCGTGGTCGCGAGGTGAGCATTGGGGATTCGTTCGCGCGACGCGGGAATTTTTCTCCGATCACGCCCATGACCCGGGACACATGTCGCTGTCGGTGGGGTTGGGATTGTTCTTCGGCATTGTGCCGATTTATGGATTGCAAATGATTCTCGCGGCCACCGCCGCGCATTGGTTGCGCTTGAACAAGGCCATTGCGCTGGTGGCGAGCAACATTTCGATGCCGCCCCTGGCTCCGTTCGTGATCGGGGGTGGATTCATCCTGGGTCATTGGCTGGTAACCGGCGAATGGCTGCCGCTGTCGCTGCCGGACATGACCCGGGAGCACGTGGCCGCCTATGTCTGGCAGTGGTTGCTGGGCAGCGTGGTGCTGGCGGTGGTCGTGGCAGCGTTCGGGACAACCATGACGTATCTCCTGGCGAAAATTTTCTGGCGGCGATGAAGCCGAACCTCTACACGCGGCTCTATCTTTGGCTGGTCGCGCGCCGCTGGGTGGTGCTCCCGATCGTGCTGCTCGTCACGGTGGTCAGTATTGTCATCTCGTCGCGCATCAATCTGGAGGAAGACATCCTTGATATGTTGCCACGGAAGGACGCGCGGGTGGACGACTACCGCTACGCGTTGCGTAAATTCCGACAGATTGACCGCCTCTATGTCGATGTCAGCGTCAAGGCCGACGAACCGGAGAAACTCGGACCGGCGGCGGATGAAGTTTACGCGGGATTGTCATCCAACACCAACCTCGGGCGCATCATGTATCGCATGGAGGGGGGTGGGCAGGGGCAAATAATTGATTTCCTGACGGGCGCCTTGCCGAATTTGTTTACCGAGACGGACGCGCGCGAACTGGAAACGAAGCTCGATCCCACCGCGGTGCGCGAACATCTGACGACCATGCGCCGCAAGCTTGCCGGGCCCGAGGGCATGGTGCTCAAGGACGTGGTGGCGGCGGATCCGATTGGCGCGAGCGCGCTCGTGGTGGCCAAGGTTCTGCCGCTGCAAACGGGCTTTGGCGGCGCACAAATCGTGGATGGCCGCATCACCAGTGGAGACGGCCGGCACGTCTTGATGACGGCCGAACCGAGGTTTCCTTCGTCAGATTCCAAGGCCAGCGCGGCGTTGGTTCGGGATCTCTTGCAGTTGGCGCAAACCGTCGAAAAACAATTCCCCGGTGTGCACGTCGCCCTCACGGGCGGGCATCGCATGTCGGTGGACAATGCTTCCATCATTCGCGCCGATGCGACCCGCTGTATCGCCATTGGCACCGTAGCCATGCTTTCGTTGTGCCTGGTGGCGTATCGGCGGCGCTGGCTGGCCCTGGTGACGTTTGTACCATCCTTCTTCGGGACGCTGATGGCGGGCGTGGTGCTGGCGTTCTGGCAGGATCAACTTTCGGCCATCGCACTTGGTTTCGCGTCCATCGCCATCGGCGTTACGGTGGATTACGCCATCCACGTCATTTATCACCTCGATGACACCTCCGCCACTGATCATCCGTCCCTCGGGCGGCATCTCAGCAAGCTGGTGTTTCCCGTCGGCGTCGGCGTCATCACGACCATCGCGGCGTTTCTGGTGATGATGGGGTCGCCCATGCACGGCTATCAGCAACTGGGCATCCTGGGCGCGATTGGGGTGGTGTTTTCAGCGGCGTTCGCCGTGATCATCCTGCCACTATTGGTGCCACCGGCGAAAAAGCCGGGGCAGGGATCACTTTGGCTGACCAGCCTCTGGGCGCGTTACTTCAACTGGCAATCACGGCGGCAAGTCTGGCTGGTGACGGCGGTGGTGGGGCTCACGGTGGTCGCCATTTTTGGCGCGCGGAAACTTCGCTTCGAGGGAGATGTCGCCAAGCTCAACGGCATCACCACAGCCACGCGGCAGGATGATGAACTGATCAACCAGACCTGGGGCGAGGCTTTGGGTATGACGATGGTGGTCGCGCGGGGAACGACGCCAGAACTGGCGCTGGTCGAGAATGATCGGGTCGCGGCGACGCTGGCCCGGGACACGAACGTGGCCGCGCTCTATTCGTTGTCGGCGGTGTGCCCTTCCATTGCGACGCAACAGGCGAACCTCCGGCGCTGGCGCGAATTCTGGATGCCGGAAAGGCGCGCAAACTTGCGCCAGAGCCTGGCGCAGACCGGCAGTGAGCTCGGTTTTCGCAGCGATGCGTTTGCGAAGTTCTGGCAACGGGTGGAAGGCGAACCGCCCCTGCTGACGCTGGAGACTTTTCGCGGGTCGCCGTTGGAGCAAATGTTGAACGAGCGGGTGGCCCTCGGCACGAATGACCAGGCGGTGAGCACATTGGTCAAGCTGGCGGATCGCACTGGAGTGGCACGGGTGCGCCAGGCCCTGCCAGGTCTGATCGTGCTCGATGGCCAGGATTTCGCGGCGCACATCGCGGGACTGGCAAGGAGCGGGCTCAAACACTTTGCCGTTTGGACGGCAATGGTCGTGGGCGGTTTGTTGCTGCTCTCGCTGGCGTCAGTGGAATTGATGGTGGTGACGCTGGTGCCGATTGCCTTTGGCCTGTTGTGGACGTTTGGGGCGATGGGGTTACTGGGCATCCCGATTGATTTGATGAACAGCATCTTTGTCATCTTCATCATCGGGGTGGGCGAGGATTACAGCGTGTTCATGATGACGACCAAGCTGGATGAATGGCGCGGGCGTCCGCACCAAGCCGCCGTCACCAGTGCGTCGGTGCTCGTCTCGGCCCTCACGACCATCTTTGGATTCGGGGTGATGGTGATTGCCGACCATCCGGTGTTGTTCTCGTTGGGCGCCACCGTGCTGATCGGCATGGTATTCACATTCATTGCCACGCTGGCACTGACGCCGCTGTGCATGGGTTTGTTGCTGTTCAAAGACCCGCCACGCGGGGCACCCCGCTGGTGGCATCCCCTTGGGACTTTGTGGGTGCTCATTCACCTGGGCGGCAGCCAGGTGTTTCTCTATTACCTCCTGCGGCCCATGCTGAAAATCCTTTCGCCGCGCAATGCGGACGATCAATTGCGGCGAGCGACGCGCTGGATGGCGCGCGGGGTGGTGAAAGCGATGCCATTTGGCAAACTGGCGTATCAGAACATCACGCCCGCCACGTTCACCCCGCCATGCATCGTCATCAGCAATCATCAATCCGCGGTGGACGTGATGCTGGTGGTGAGCCTGCCGGGGGATGTGCGGCAGACGGCGAAGAAGCGGGTGTTCGATGCGCCGATGCTTGGCCTGGGTTGCAAGATTCTCGGACACGTGATGGTCGAGCCGAACGATCCGCAGACCACATTGCGACGTTGTCGCGAAACCCTGGCCCGCGGGGCCTCGGTGCATTTCTACCCCGAAGGCACGCGATCGTTCGATGGTTTCGTGCAACGCTTCCATCGCGGGGCCTTTGAGCTGGCCGTGGAATTGAACCAGGAAATCCTGCCGGTGATCCTCTGCGATTCCAACACGGCGATGCCGCGCGATGCCTACTGGTTCGAGCCGTTTCACACCGTTGTTCGAGCGCTGCCCCGCGTGACACCGCGGACGTTCGATTACTCGCAGGGCGTCGTTCCGTTGATGAAGCATTGCGAAACCATCGTGCGCGAGGGGTTGCAAAAGGAACTCGATGCCATCAACACGCCGCGCGTGGTCCGGCGCAAGGTGGCGCGGCTCTATCGCTATCAACGCATGTGGGTCGAGCAGTTCGTGTTTTGGAAGCTGCGCTGCGACCCGATGTTTGCCCGGCTGGATTCCGTTGTACCCCGACAGGGTTTCGTGCTGGACCTGGGCTGCGGCTACGGCCTCGCGACGCATTGGCTGGCGTGTTTCACCGACCAACGGACCTTTCTGGGGATTGACTACGACGAGGACAAGATCCGCGTGGCCCAGCGCACCGCCCCCGGGCATCCGCGAATCCGGTTTGAGAATGGGGACATTCTGGAACGCAACTATCCGGCGTGCGATGCCGTATTGTTGCTCGACGTGCTGCACTATTGGACGGTGGAAAAGCAGCAGGCGATTCTAAGCCAGGCGCGTCAGGCCCTGCGGCCCGGCGGCCGACTGGTGTTGCGCGATGGCGCCCGGGCGGGGAATGAAGCGCACCAACGCGTGCATCGTTGGGAGAAATTCGCCACGCGCGTCGGCCTGAACCGGACGGAGGAAGGCCTGCAATTCCAGACCCAGGCGGAATTGGAAACCATGCTCCGGGCCGCGGGCTTTACGGGTTGGGAGATCAAGCCTGGAGCCGGGAATGATTCCAACCTGATGATCGTGGCCCATGCCTAGAATCAAGGCTTCGCGGCGGCAATCTTCTGCCGGACGAACTCCACGAATTCTTCCCGCGGCAGGGCAAGATAGTTTTCCGGGACGATCGGTTCACCGAATTGGACTTCAACCTTGTGCAGGCCGCGGAAGGGATGGAAGCGGCCCGTCTTGGTGGAGATCAACTGCATGTTCGCGATAAAAACCGGAACGATGGGCAGTCGAGCTGCCTGCGCGATGTGATAAATTCCAGGCTGACAAGTGGCCACATTCACTCCGTCGCCGCGCGTGCCTTCCGGGAACACGACGAGATGAAATTCATTACCAGCGCGGCCAAAGGTCTGCAGTTCTGCCATGCGGTTGGGATTCAGCTTGCCGCGTTCCAGCAGGAAGCCGATGCGGCTGCTGAGCAGTTTCTTGAGCCACGAGGCGTGCCAGACGTGTTTGTCGCCCAGCACGAGGATGGGATAACAGTTCGCACGCCAGCACAGCGCGCCGAGCAGGATGGTGTCGAGCAAGCTGACATGATTGACGGCGAACAGGTAGCGTTGCTTGGAGTCGAGACCCTCAAGGCCGTGGGTGCGGCGCAGGTAGGGGAGGGCGAGGAATATAGTGGCGCCCAAACCGAGCCACCATTGCACAAAGGTGAGTCCCGGCGTGACGCGAGGATGCGTCGGCACGGCGACGGGCTTGGGTGGCGCCGCTGGCTGCTCGATGAGCACCGCCCTAGTCTGGCCTTTTTGCACGATTCAGCAAATCTTCGAGTTCGGATTTCTCAGATTGAAACGCCGGTTGCGCCACAATCGCCGCCTCAAACGCCTGCGCGGCTTCATGGTTCTGCTTCAACCCCAACAAAGCGCGCCCGCGCAAGGCCGGGTTTTGGTAGAAACCCGGGTTCAGCGTCTCAGCCTTCTCGGCGTCTGACAAGGCTGTTCGCAGGTCGCCGGACTTCAACGCCTGCCAGCCCTCGGCCAGCAGTTTGTGCGCGCGCCGGGCGTTTTCGTATTCGCCGGAGGCAAGCAGGGCATCGGCCGGTACGCCGAGATCCCCCCGTTCGCGATCAAAATCGTTCACGTCGAACGCCACAAACCGGCCAAGCTGATAAGGTGGCGAGGCGGCCCAGAAGACGCCTTCCGTCAAGTCCATGACGGTGGCATGCGTGGCAATCAAAGCGTTCACGGTGGCGCGATGGCCGTTACCCGGGAACCGGCCCCCCGGCAGTTTGCGGTCGCGAAGCAGGTCGGCCACAGTGGCGGCGTTGATGGTGCCGCGGTTGGTTTGCAGCAGCTCACTCATGCGAGCGAAGCGCGGAACGGAGGTGGCTTCTTCGATGTAGCGGAGGTTGCGTTTGTCATCCTTGAGTTTGTCGGTTTGGAAGTGATTGGCGCAGACAATGGTGTTTCCTTCGGGCTCACGCACGTTCGTCGCCGACGGGGTTTTCTCGACCACGATGAACTTGCCGTCGGCGCGGCTGCCGAGGAGCCAGAGCGTGGAAACAAACACTTTTGCCTCGCGGAGAATCTTCAGCGCCTCGTCGAGGTTATGGGCCTGCTGCAAAACATCGCGGGCCACCATCGCCACGGGGGTGGCGGTTTCGCCCGGCAAACTGGACGGGGCGCCATTGAGCGAGACGGAAACTCCCGCGCGGTTCATCCCGGATACCACTCCGGCCATGCTGGCCCAAGCCAGCGAGATGAAGGGGATGCCGTGATCCGGCTCGCACATGATGACAACGCGGTCGCGGCTGAACACTTCGGCGGCCTCCCAATCGAAATTGCGGCCGGTGAACAAATGTCCGCCCTCCGTCGCGTCGCCCCACGCGCCGAACGCAGTGCAACCCGCTTTCGAGATGAGCGGGTTATCAATCATCATGTAGGAGATGTCATGCGCGGCGTGGTAATTGAGCAGGCGGTTGTAGTAATCGCCCAGTTCCGGGTGCACGTCTGGACACCCGAGGCTGGTGCCGTAGATTTGTAAGCGATAATCGTCCGGAACGTAACGGCTCAGGCTGCGGTTGCGGAACATCACATAGGCCTGCAGGATTTTGACTTTCCATTCCTGCGGGACGTAACCGTGGATCATGTCGAGAAACTCATTTTCCAGCGTGTGCATCTGGTCCTGCAACAGGACACCGGAGGCGTAACCCATCTCGAAAGGTGTACCCTTGAGGCGGATGGCGAGCAGTCCCTCGCGCCGGGTCATCCACGACTGGCCCAACCAGGTCTTGCCGCCGCGCCGCTCGGGCTGGAGTCGCATGATCGCGACGTCGGCCGGCAATGGGGGGGGGCGGGCCGTCCAACTGCGCAGGAGCAGCGTGCCCAGCAGCCAGCCGCCCAGCGCGAGCACCGTCGCACCGATGAGAGTTCGCTTAAGCCAACGTTTCATGAGCCGCGTGCCAATTGCAAAGTCACCTCCCCCGCCGGCCGGCTGGTGACGGTGAACAGGGCACGGACCTGAATCGTGTCGGCCTTCGAGGACAATTTCAATTCCACACGTACGGTTTCCGCGGGAATTATGGGGCGCAGAAATTTGGCTTTGACGATTTCGCGCACGGCCAGCGGGCAGTTGAGGGCCATTTCCGCGGCGAAACGCGCGATTTCCAGCTGGCAAACGCCCGGCAGCAACGGACGGGTCGGGAAATGGCCGACGAAGATTGGGTCGTCGGCCGGGAAACAAAACTCCAACCTGGCGGAATCCTGGTCGATTGGTTGCGGGCCGCTGACGTGCGCGCGCCGGATGGATTCACGCAGGGTCATGGCTTCTGCGCCCTCGAGGCGTCGAATAGGTCCGGCGATTGGGGGCCGGGTTTGGTTTCGACGATCTGCAAATCCAGCTTGTACCAGCGGCGTTCGATCCGAAAATGCGTGGGCGAGAGCATCTGGCCCGGACAGTCCGGCTTCGGCCCGGTGCCGAACAGGCACTCCACATCGGCGGCGAGGTAGCGGCGGATCCACTTCGGATGGAACGAGCGGCTTGACCGCATGACCTGCACCGCGCCATCGGGCAGCAGCAGCACATCGGCCAGCACCCCGCCAAAGTTTTCCGTAACAATGAGGCGTTTGGCGCCCAGGGCGCTGATGGCGAGATAGCCGTTGAGGGTGAACTGGCGGCCCAAAACGGTGAGCACCCCGCGCTGCGTAATCAGTCCTTCAGGGGGAATGGAGTTGGGAGGACGCTGAATCTGGGGGCGGGGCGCGGTGCTGCAGCCGGCGAGCAGGGCCAGCGAAAGGAGAACCAGGCTAAGGTGCATCACCCACCGCCGTTTTGATCGCCGCGACTTCGAGCGGCTTGGTTTGGTTGAAGGTGCCCGCCGGGAATTTCACATTGCGCTTTTCCTGACGAAAAAGGATGCGGGTGAAATCCCCGCCGGGCTCGCGCATCACCACTTCCCGGGATGCCGAAAAGTCCGGCAGAAAGGTGATTTCCAGCGAAGCAAGCATCGAACGGACATTCCCATCCTTCGGGACCATCGTTACCACCGCGACGTGGCCGGTGGCAACCGAGATGTTGAAGTCACTGGTCAACGCGTCAAGTTTGCCCTGGTGCATGAGCGTCATTTGGTCCATTACCCGTTTGAGCATTTGCGGAAAGCCGAGTTTGAGTTTCCGCCATTGGCCTTCGGTCTTCTCAAATTGCGCAACGGATTTCTGATTACCCAGCAGGATGGATTGATAGGGCGACGTTGTCTCCCAACGGATCTGGCCTGGTCGGTCAATCAACATCACCCCTTCGCTCTTCAGCGGTTCGGCAAACAACTGTAACTGCCGCTCCTGCGTGAACACAAAGTAAACCGATTCGAGCGACGCCATCTTGCGCTGGAGGTCTTCCAGGATCGGGCGGGGGTCGGCCACCGGCGGCAAAGCCACATTGGTTTCACCGGCCTGCCCCAAGGCGATTGGTAGGCAGCAGAAGAGTACGAGCCAGGTTTTCATTCCATCAACTTGTCCAGACGAACGACGGTGTAGTTTTGTTCGCGCAATCTGGCCAGCAACTGCTTCACGGTCATCACCAGACGTCCGCTGGGGATGTTGCCGTCATGCAACAGGATGATCGCGCCGGGTTCGAGTCGCGGGGTCACCCGCTGGAGGACGCGCTCCGGCTCGGTAATGCGCGTGTCAAGGCTGCGAACGGTCCAACCCATGACGCGCAGGCCGAGTTTGTGCGCCACATAAAACGTAAACGGATTGGACAGCCCCATCGGCGGACGAAAAAACTGTGGCGCCATGCCGACGGCCGATTTGATGGCGTCCTGCGTCCATTGGAGCTCCTGACGCAGGCGTTTTGGTCCAAAGAAATTCGTCAGGTGGCTGTGATTGAAGGTGTGATTTCCCAGCAAATGACCTTCGCGGCTGATACGGGCGGTTAATTCGCGTTCGTTGGCGACGCGCTTGCCGATGCAAAAGAACGCCGCCGGAATGTCTTCCTGGCGGAGCAAATCAAGCAGCGCCGGCGTGGAACGTGCGTCCGGGCCATCATCAAACGTGAGCGCGACCTGACGCCGCGAACTCGTGCCCCGGCAAACGAATTCGCCAAAGAATTTCATCTGGGGGAAGGCCACGCCCAGGCCGGTGAGGACGGCCAGCACCGCGACCACAATCCCGCAGAGCGCTGGTCGGCCCAGGGCGAAGGCCAGCCCGCAGAGCAGCGCGGCAACCAGCGCGCAGATGCGGTAGCGGCTCATGGCTCAATACAGCAGATTGCTTTGCCGCCCCGGGGAGAAAGCGTGTAGAGCAAGGCGACCTGTTGATTTGCGTGCACCCATTCGACGGCGGCGGCGAAGCCAAACGCCGAAGCGGCGCCGAATTCACCGCAATCTTGTTTATAGGTGCGATGCACGAGGGTTCTTCCGGCGCGGGTGGAGAGGCCGCTGACGACTGATTGAAAATACGGTTCCAATGCGGGCCAGCCTCTGGCACCGCTGAAAATCGCTTTCGGCTTTGTCAAATCCACGGCGGCTGCGATCCAATCCACCTCGCGGGCGGCATTGAACGGGCGGCGATAACGGCCCAGACGCAGGCCAGTGACACGTGCCCGGTAACCGCCGACGGGAGGAGGTGGATTCCCAGCGGTTGCATGGGCTTCGGCCTCGTTTCCGCAGCCGCGGTGGTCACGCACAATCTGCGCGACGACCGCACCTTCGCCAGGCAGCGTCTGTTCCGTCCAGAATCCCCAGCGTTTGCCAATCCCGAGCGGGTATTTGTTCAATTCGTCCACGGCGCCGACCAGCGCGCAATCCGCCTCGCCGCTGCCGAGTTGACACATGCCCTGCCACAGCGCGCTTTCAAATGAAATCTCCCCAGCCGTGGGGGCGAAATTAAGACTACGGGCGTGGAGTTCAATGGCAATTTGCGCGGCGGGGGCGTTGTGAACGGAGCCGGGAAATCGCGCCGGCATCGGCTCCCGCTCGTTCTTGACGATCCAGTTCTCCAGCAAAGTCGAACCCTCATCAAACGAGCCAAATCCGGTGCCGCGGGCCACGGCGATCCGGTGCGTTGGGGCGGGCGGGGGACAGCGTCGGGTTGCAAGCAGGGCCATCTGAATGATGCGGCTCAGGCGGCGGCGTTGATTCGGCGTGAGGGACGAGGTATCCAGTTGGCCGCAGGAATGGACTTTTAATTCGCCCGGTGGCATCGGTGGCTCAATGGGGTGAGTCACAACCTTGCCGGGGCCGGTCAGGCCAACGCCTGTCACGATAACCGAACCGGGCTCCGGCGGGCGCGTGTGCGGAGTCGTATCGGGTTGGGAAAAAATCAGGGCGGCATTGTTGCCCCCGAACCCGAACGAATTGCTCATCACATGCGTCAAAACTGCCGGGCATGCGGTAGCGACGGGGGTCAGGCCGATCGCGGGATCCATTTCTCGGAATCCGGGATTGGGCGGGAGTTGCAGCCGGCGCAATGCTTCGATGCAAACGACAGCCTCCAATGCACCGCTGGCAGCGAGGGCGTGCCCAAAAATCCTTTTCGTGCTTGAGAACGGCGGGACCCGGGGGCCGAACAAATTCCTTAGTGCTTTCGCCTCGGCGAGATCATTGTCGCGCGTGCCCGTGCCGTGGGCGTTCACGTAATCAATCGCCGTGGCGGGCAGATTCGCGCGACGCAGCGCCGATTGCATCGCGGCCAGCGCGCCGACGCCGTCAGGATGCGGATGGGTGGCGTGGTGCGCATCACAGCTGGCGCCCCAACCGGAGAGGCGGGCGATGATCTTTCCGCCCCGCTTGATGACGTTTGCTTCGCTTTCGAGAACGAGCACCGCCGCGCCTTCGCCAAAGCTCATCCCGCTGCGCGAGGCGTCAAATGGCCGGCAGCCCGCCGAGTCCACGAGCAGCAACGAATGAAAACCGCTCCACGTCGTGCGCGACAAGGAATCAGTCCCCCCCGCCAGCATGACGTCGGCTTCGCCGGTCTGAATCATATCCGCCGCGGCGGCAATGGCCAGGGCGCCGGAGGAACAAGCGGTGGCCACCGCCAGGCTGGGTCCATAGAGGCCAAAATAATCGGCAATCAAATCAACCGCCGAGGCACATTCATGGTAGCGGGTTGGGCGCGGGCGCATGACCCCGCGCTTCAGGAGACTGACGAGGAAGGATTCGCTTTCGAATGAGCCGCCAACCGAGCAACCGAGCAGCACGCCGGCGCGATCGGCGCAGGTGGCGGGATCCAATCCGGCATCGCGGAGGGCGTCGCGGGCGGCCAGCCAGCCAAGTTTGTCGCTGCGCGAACAGTGCAATGGGGCGCCCAGTTGGGTTAAATCATGCCGTATTTCCCCGACCGGGATTTGTCCATAATGGGGCGCGGCAAAAAGGGTCAGCGGTTTCAGGCCGCACGTTCCGCTGGCGACGGCCTGCCAGACTTCCGTCACATTGCAGCCGGGGGCGGCCACGATGCCCACCCCGGTGACGACTGGGAAGCGATCAGCCACTAGGAAGGAGATCGTCGGGCGTCAATGAAGTCGGCCAGCGTGCGAACGGAACGGAACGCCGGGCGGCCTTCTTCGATGTCTTTGCCTGCTCGTCCAGAAGCTTGTCCAGGTCGTCAT
>CAZIJO010000006.1:68234-77356 GCA_964539515.1 uncultured Bifidobacterium sp.
TCTTTGATAACGATGCCGTAATGCTTTTCCAGCATCACAACCAGTTCCAGCGCGTCAATCGAATCCAAGCCCAGCCCGCCGCCGAACAGCGGCGCTTCGTCATCAATTTGTTCCGGTGTGATGTCTTGCAGGTTGAGCGCTGCGATGATTTGGGATTTCAGTTCCGTCGTTGATGTGGCCATGGATTGTTGCGTCGCTAATGCGCGCGGAGGTTAGCACAAATTGATTCCATGTCACGGTCAAATTCCCGCCATTCCTGGAGTCCACGGTCACTGCGACAAAGCAAGACGGCGCAACTGGTCGCCCCGGTTGGTAGGGCAATCAGGCCAGCCAGCCCGGGCGAAATGGCCTTCACATAAACACAGACACAAGCATCAGCCTCGCCGCGCTGGATGAACTCCACCGCCTCCGGCAAAACGTCATCGTGGCGCCCGACCAAGCACAAGTTGGGACCGGTAAGCCGGTGGCGGATGGCGATTTCACCGATGGCCGCGCTGGGCAGGGTATAGGTGAACAGCGTTGGACTGGGGCCGCCCGCTGCCTGCCGTCCCTGCCAGTACTCCAGATCCGTGACCAGCGAACTGGCTTGGGCAGCAAGACAGATGGCGATGCGATCCCGCCCGAGAGAGCCAAAACTCGCCGCAAGCGGTTCGACGGCGAGCAAGGCAAGCTGACTGGTCAGGTCCATCCGTCCGAAACGTGGGCCGAGACGCGCCGCGCGCAGGTCAGTTTCGGCGACAACGCTGGCGGCGGTGATGAAGAGTCTATCCATGGCTGAGAATCAATGCTCCGTTCGTGCCGCCAAAACCCGTGTTGAGTTTGAGAATGTGATTCAACCGCCTGGCCGGACACGGCGCTTTCAACAGGCTCGTCGGAACCGCTTCGGCAAAGGTGTTCAGTCGCGGAGTACCGGGCAGAAACTTTTCCTTCATGGCCAGGACGCAGGCGATGGTCTCCACCACCCCGGCCGCGCCGAGCGTGTGGCCCAACATGCCTTTGAGTCCGCTGACCGGCGGGCAGGATTCACCGAACACGGTGCGCAGGGCCGCCGACTCCATGGCGTCATTGTACGGCGTGCCCGTGCCGTGGGCGTTGATGTAATCAACCTCGGGCGGGGCCAGCTCGGCCGCCTGAAGCGCGACCTGGATGGCCTGGGCCAAACCCGAGCCATCGCGGGACGGACCCGTCATGTGGTTGGCATCGTTGCTCGAACCCCACCCTCGAATTCTTATGGCGTTCGGCGAGGTGAGATCCCCGCGCACCAGCACGATCGCCGCGCCGGCTTCTCCGGGCGTCAGTCCGCAGCGTTCGCGATCGAACGGACGACAGCCGACCGGGTCAATGGCTTTCAACGCAGTGAATCCGGCCATGACAAAAGCGGACAAATGATCCACACCGACGACGATCACGGCGTCGGCGGCACCGCGTTGGATCAGTTTGGCGCCCTGGATGAGCGCGACCAGGCCCGAGACACACGCCAGGGAAATGGTTTGCACCGGGCCACGGGCGCTGTGTTCCACCGCGAGATCGGCGGCCAGCAGGTCCGGTTGCAGATGACGGCGCGCGGCGGTCGAGCAGGGGCGACCATCGGACAACCGCTCCAGGGCTTCGATGTTGGCCTTGGTGGTCGAGAGCACCAGCCCGATGCGTTCGGCCGGAAGTTGTTGGAGCGCGGGACGGGCCTGGTCACGCGCCGCGGCAAGCGCGGTCGTAGCCAGTTGGTGTGCGGGATCGTCGGTCAGGGCGGATGCCGCGAGGGCCGCCCCGACGATGCTGGATTGAAAGCGGGCATGGTGGAACCGCTCGGACGCCCGCAGGCCGCTGGCGTTGGATTGCAACGCCGCACGGAGCGCCGCCACGCCCTCCCCAACGGCCGAGATGACGCCGCACCCGGCAATCGCCACCGCCGGTTCACGCATACAACGACAATTCTCCCGTGGCTATCAGTTGTCCTTCGTCGGCGATTGTTCCGGCGATCAACAGCATCGGCCCGAGCCGTTTCAATTCGCGGACTTCGATCGAAAGTGTTTTGTCGAGCGGCGGCCGCGCCAGGATTTTGAAATTGGAAACAGCGGCCAGCATGCCGTTGTTCGCGGCGCCGACGTTCCCACCCGCCAGCGACCGGTGACCCAGGGCGGCCGCAACCGTTTGGGCCACGCATTCAACCAGCGCCGTCTCGATCACGGCGCCGTCAGCAACGGCAAAATGCTGGGCGGTGAAACTGACCGTCGCCTGCGCCGTGGTGTTCGTGCAATCGGTCAACGCCCCGATCCAGCGCATCGGCGCCCGATGCGGGATAAGTTCTTCGATGGCCGGGAACATGGATCAGTGCGGTTGCACCGTTGAGCCGAGGTCCCTCACCGCGGCCTTTTCCCCGGTGGATGGGGAGAAGGTGGCGGTCAGGCCAGGGGAGGCGAATTCGCCCGCTTTGGGATTCGGGTTTGTCACTTGTTCCTCCCAAAAGGGGAAAAAGTTGTACCACTGGAGCGGGTCGAGCCGTACGATGCGCTCCAGGTTGGCGGCAAAATCCGCGGCACATTTGCGCAAGTGGGCAGTCCGTTCATGATGCGGCGGGCGGTAGGGACGCACCGCGGGCAATCCGTAGAATTGATAATGTCCTCCGCGCTGTCGCAGGCTGAAGACTTGCACGAGCGGGGCATCGGCAATGGCGGCCAGCACAAAAGCCCCCACTGGAAACGAGGCGAGGCTCCCAAGAAACGGCACTGGGGCGGAAGGACTGCCGTAAGCGCGGTCACCGGCCATGGCCACCACCTCGCCGCGTCGCAACGCCGCCACGAGCGGGATGGCATCGGTGGCTGTGCCGGTCAGCGGAATCATCTGAAACTTCTGACGGTTTTGGGCCCGGTCGAGCAGGGCCCGGATTTCCGGGGCCTCCCGGTCGAAGCCGGTGACGTTGACGGGCACATTGAGGCGAGAGAGCAACTGGCCGGCCACCTCCCAGTTGCCAATGTGCGCCGTGAGCAACAGCACCCCTTTCCCTTCGGCGGCGGCACTGCGCAGGTTATGTTCGCCGTCAAAGGCAAAGGAAAAATGTTTGGTGTCCCCGGCGAGAATGGCGATGCGATCAATCAGCGCGCGACCGAACGAGTAGAAATGTTTGAAGACCAGCCAGCGCTGTTTCCACCATGGCTGCGCGCCGAAAACCCGGCGATGAAAATCCATCGTGGCCGGCACGTCGGGCGAGACGAAGGAGAAGTAAATGGCGGGGGGGACCAGCAGGCCGTAAGTCAGGCGCGGACCAAGCAGCCGCAGCGCCGCGAGAAAGAACTGGATGCCCCGCCGACCGCCGCGCAGTTTCCCGGTGCCGGACCAGTGCCTGGTTGGTGAATCGTTGGCCGCCATGTCAGGTGTAAACGCCACCGTTGACATTGAGCACGGCGCCGGTGATGTAGGCCGCGGCCGCGGAACACAGAAACACGGCGGCGGCGGCGACTTCCTCCGGTTTCCCCAGGCGACCGGCGGGAATCTGGGCGAGCACCGCTTCCCGCGGCAGGCCCTCGGTCATATCCGTCTCGATAAACCCCGGGGCCAGGACGTTGACGGTGACTCCCCGTTGGGCGACTTCGCGGGCAAGGGCCTTCGCGGCACCGATGAGCCCCGCTTTTGCCGCGGCGTAATTCGTCTGCCCAGCCACCCCAGTCTGGCCGGCGGTGGAAGCGATCACGAGGACCCGTCCCTGCCGCTGGAGCGCCATCTGTTTCACGACCGGCTGGGTGACGTTGAAGAAGCTGTTGAGATTTGTGGCGATAACCTGCGACCACTGTTCTGCCGACATGAAAACCAGCAAGGAGTCCTGCCGGATGCCCGCGTTGTTGACGAGCACGTCTATGCGCTTATGGGTTTGAATCAAATGGGCAAGGGCCTGTCCACTGGCGGTCGCATCGGCGACGTCGAACGGACACAACTCACCGCTGCCGCCCGCGCGCTGGATCAGCGCCAGCGTTGCTTCCGCTTCCGCTCGCCGGCTGCGGTAATTGATCAGGACGTGACAGTTGTCACCCCCCAGCGCCACCGCCACGGCCCGGCCAATGCCCCGGCTGGCGCCCGTGACCAGTGCAATTCTTCTTTCCATCGCGCGCACAACATGGATATGAGGACCACATCCATAGGTCAAAAGCTCAGTTCGACGGATTCCAGACGTACTTGCCGTTCGCGTCCACGTAACCGGTCCGGCGAGCGACTTTCACCCGGGCCAGACCTTCCGAGAAGGCCGCGGCTTCGTCAAACTGCGGGTTGACCACATACTTTCCGCTCTTGTCGATAAAACCCCAGCGGCCGGCAATGCGCACGCCGGCCAGGTCCTCGGCAAAAGCGTCCGCTTCGTCAAACTGGGGGTTGATGGCGAGCTGCCCGGTGGCGTCAACGAAGCCCCACAGTTTGCCGACGCGCGCCGGGGCGAGCCCTTTGGCAAAGTTGCGCACATCATCGAACTGCGGATTGACGATGATCTTGCCGGTCTTGTCGATGAAACCCCAACGGCGGCCCAAGCGTACCGCCGCTAGCCCTTCGGAAAACGCGCCCACTTTTTCAAACTGCGGATTGATCACAATTTTGCCGGAGAGGTCGATATAGCCCCAGCGTCCGCCGAGTTCGATGGCGGCCAGGCCCTCAGCGAACGATGCGGCATCGTCAAATTGGGGATTGATCGCCAGGGTGCCATTCTTGTCGCAGAAGCCATAGCGACGTTTGAGCTTGACCATGGCTCGGCCGTTGGCAAACGGCCCGGCGGCATCAAACTGTGGATTGATGGTGTACTGGCCCTCGGGATTGATGAATCCAAACCGGCCCCCCAACCGCACGGCGGCACTGCCTTCGCTGAAGCTGCCGGCGGATTCAAACTGCGGATTGATGGCCAGCTTGCCGGCGGCGTCGACGTAACCCCAGCTGCCGCCCAAGCGCACGGCGGCCAGGCCTGCGCTGGCGGCATCCGCCCGCTCGAACTGGGGGTTGACTACGAGGTTGCCCGCCTTGTCGATGAACCCCCACCGGTCGTTCACAACGACGGGGTAAAGGTTGGCCGCAACGGCGCTGGAAACAGCACCGGCCAGCGTGACGAGGGCGAGAAGTATGGAAGCGGAGTGTTTTTTCATTAATTGGTTCAAGTTCAATTTCAAGGATTCAGGCTGCCCGTGGAACCACAGGCTGCTCCAACCTGAATCATATCTTCCAGTCTATTTTCCCAGAAACATGAGTCAAGCCGCCATTCGGCACAGACCCCTGGCAAACCCAGTTGACAAGCAATCGGGCTTCGTTAGCCTGCGCCCCCAAGGCTGGGGTTGGAAACGAGATTGCAACGCTTGGCGCGACCGGACTCATCTCGCCCCCACGGGATCCAACTGCGGCAGCCAGGACCATTGAGAAAAAGCTTATGAAAAACTTGACCAAACGGGGATTGCTCCTCGGGCTGGTACTGAGCGTGATCACCTTCACCACCACCGCCGTGCTGGCGGCCGGGAAGAAGGCGAAAACGGAGGAAGATTTGATCGCACAGTTGAACTCTACCAAGGAGAAAGCGGTCATCAGTGCCATGCAGGAAATGGAGAAACTCTACCCAACCAGCACGAAATGCCAGGATGCCATCAAGCCATTGCTGACCGACAGTCGCAAGCCCGTCGTGCGCAAAGCCGCCCGGGTGTTGGGGGTGATGAATGCCCCGGTAAGCGATGCCGATCTGAAAAACATCGCAGCCTTGCTCCAGGCGACGGACAAGAGCGAAATCATTGACGGGCTCAAGGCGTTGCGCGGGCTAAAAGCGCAAAGCACCATTTCGGAGATCACGCCACTGCTAAAGAACCCGGACAAGAATGTGATTCGCGATGCTTGCCGTACCCTCGCGGTCTTGGGCAACAAGAGCCTGATCTCCGACATCAAGCCTTTGCTGGAATATCCCGACGTGGCAGTGCAAAAAGACGCGGCGGATGCCATCTCCATTCTGAAGGAGAAATAATTCCAACCCCAACGGGTGCCGGTTTTATCGGCGTATCCCTCTCACGGCCGCTCCGCGCGGAAAAGCATCATGCCGTTGGAGGGATGGCTGAGGCCGAGGAAACGGAGATACCAGCCCGCACGCCGGCCTGATGCCGGATTTCCCCGCTCAGGCGTGGGGCATGCGCGAGCGTTCGGCCAGGTATTTGGCGAACAGAATGGTGAACAACCACGCGCGGCTGTTGTGGGGAGTTGGCAAACTGCGGCTACGATCAAGGGCCAGCCGGAAGGTGCGTTGCGTGAGGACGAGGGCTTGCGCCGGACTGTCGCAAAGCTGAACGGCAAAATGGAAGAGCGGTTGGTAGTAGCGTTCCACGAGTCTTTCGATCGGAGCAGGTTTGGATGTTCGCATGGCCGCCGAATCAGCTAGCCACATGCCAGCGGTGGCAGAACCCGGTTTGGTGGATTGGGAATCCTGCTATCGATCTTCGTCAGACCACCGTGGCAGCGCGGCGACGACTCGCTCCGGAGATGGATCCAGCCAGGAGAACCGCCGCCATCAGAGTTTGCTCGTCGTGAACTGCTTCTTGTCCCGCTTGCACAGAATCTGGATCACGTGGCGTCCCGAGTAGAGGCAGGGCGGCACGCCGCCGCCCGGCACCACCCACTGTCCGGCCATATAGAAATTCTCCAACCCGGGCAGCGTCTTCTTGAAAGGCGTGCGCAGGGCTTTCGGCGTGGGGGCCCAGCCCATGAACGCGCCTTCATGGTTCAGGGTGTAACGCCACGTCGTATGCGGGGTGGCCATGTCGGTCAGCTCCACTTGTTCCGTGATGCCCGGATAATGCGGCTCCAAGCGTGCGAGGGCCTCGGCACAAACCCGTTTCTTTTCGCGTTCGTAATCCTCGCGATTCTGGAGCAGGTCATTCCAGTATTTCCAATCGGTGATGAACAAAACCTGAAAAACAGTCCGGCCCGGCGGCGCAAATTTGTCGCCGTAGTTGAAAATGCGGATCGGGAAGCCGTCGATCGTCACGTTGCCGACGGTCATCGGCTGGCGGAGCAACAAGAAGCGCAGGGGAGGTTCCCCCTTGAATTCGCGGCGCAAACCGAAGCTCAAGGTCACCAGGGGGCGGAGCTGCTTCCAGTTTTGGTAACGCTCCTGGATGGTTTTGCTCAAATAACGCCCCCCCAGCATCCGGAAGATGGTGCTCGTACCGTCGCCGGCCGAGACCACCACATCCGCCGATAAGGCCGTGCCATCGGCCAGCCGCACACCCACCGCCCGATCCTTCTCGACGATGATCTCCTTCACGGTGGCGTTAAACGCGATTTCACCACCCAGCCCCCGATAGCGTTCGACCAGGCTTTCCACGAAGTCATGGCAGCTCCCGGCCAGCAGCCCCATCTGGCGATTCGCCAGGAGCGACAGCATCAGCAGAATAAACCACATGGGCACTTCCGGGAGAAACAAGTGGGTCATCATGCGGCGCAGGGCATCGCTTCGGAAGCGGTTCCCGAATTCCTTGTTGGGCAGATTGTAGGGCCCGCCGAGGTAGCGGAGCGACCGGCGCAGCCCCCACAACTGCTTCACCGTGCCCCAGGCCCCCATCAATTCCATCGGTTGCGCCATCGTGCCGAACATGTCCGTCCGTCGAAAGGACTGCACGCCGGCAATGAAGTCGTCAATCGCCCGGGCATCTTCCGGCGCCAGCTTCTTCAAGTCGCGTGCGAGTTGATCCAGGTCCGCCGTGAAGCTCACACGTTGGCCGCTGATTTCGTCGGTGAAATCGCAGTAGTTGGTCAGGTCGGGATAGCTCCGATGGTGGAAAACACCCAGTTCACGGTACATCTCGTGGCAGGCAATGCCGGGACGGTGCCCCATCAAATAATGAATGCCGCCGTCAATCAGGTAATCCTTGTGCTTCCAAGCTTTGGCGACCCCGCCGGGTTCGCTGTGATGTTCCAGAATGCGGGTGCGATAGCCGTTCATGCGCCCATAGCAGCCCGTGGCCAGGCCGGCGATGCCCGCGCCGATGATGATGATGGATTTTTCCGCCATTGGTTGCCGGTCGTTTGCTAACTCACGCGATTCGCTCAACTGAAACGCGCGCCAGCAAACAGCGCCGCGCTTGCTTGTTCAAGTAGTTTATTGTAGAAAGGCCATTCATTTTGGCTGAATGATCGCGTTAAACGGACACAATCTTTCCATCCCTGAAGTCTGGCAGGTGGCCACGCTCCAGACGCCCTGCGAACTCGCCGGGGAGGCGCGTCCGGGCATCCGCCTCAGCCGGCAGCTGGTTGAATCCCTGGCGGCCCAGCCCCGCGCGGTTTATGGCATCAATACCGGCTTCGGTCCCCTGAGCGGCTTCCGCGTTTCGAACGAGGATCTCGCGCAACACCAAATCAACCTGCTGCATCATCTGACGGTGGGCCAGGGCGAGTGTTTCTCCGCCGCGGAAACCCGGGCGATCATGATTACCCGGGCGAACGCGCTGGCGCGCGGCTACTCCGGCGTTCGCGAGGAACTGATCGAACTGCTGATTGCGGCGGTGAACCGCGGTGTGCTCCCGGAGATTCCGAGCCAGGGCTCGGTAGGGGCCAGCGGCGATCTCGTGCCGTTGGCGCACATGGCCGGTTTGCTGGTGGGATCCGGGCCGGCGCGGCTAAACGGGGAACGCCTTCCCGCCGATCAAGCCTTGCGCAAAGCCGGCCTCGCGCCATTGGTGCTGCAGTGCAAGGAGGGACTGGCCCTGGTCAATGGCACATCGGTGATGACCGGCCTGGCGGCGCTGGCGACGTACGAGTCAGACCGCGTGTTGCGCTGGATGGAATTGCTGACGGCTTGCTTGTTTCAGGTGCTGAACGGCGAGCCCGAAGTCCTCTGCCAGCAGGCGCAGAAGGCCCGCGGTTTCCGGGGCCAGTCGTTGGTGGCCCGGCGCATCAGTGATTCCCTGCGTACGCATCCGGAGTTCGCCAAACGCATAGATGATCATCAGTGGGGTACGTTGCCCAAGCCCGTTGACCCGGGGGCGGAGATCCAGGATCCGTATTCCCTTCGTTGCACCCCACAAATCCTGGGGGCCTTTCAGGAGGCGCAATGGCACGTCGAGCAGGTCGTCACCCGTGAGTTAAACGCAAGCACGGACAATCCGCTCGTCTTCGCGGATACCGGC
>CAZIJO010000007.1:0-29578 GCA_964539515.1 uncultured Bifidobacterium sp.
GAGCGCCTCGTGCGTGCCGGCGGCGCCGCCGGGTTTTAAGTAATTGACGAACCAGTTGAAAATGTCGCCCACCGCCGACTGCCCGGCTTCGAGTCCAAAATGACCAGGTAATACGCTCCCGTCCACGATGCCGCACAGGCCGGGAACATCCGCCAGCTTCCGGGTGGTGGGCGAAATCGCAATATCGCAAGTGCTCGTGCCGATGATCTTGACGAGGGTTCCCGGGGCCACGCCGGAACCGACGGCGCCCAGATGGGCGTCCAGGGCGCCGACCGCGACCGGGATGCCAGCCGGCAAACCGGTCTTTTTCGCCCATCCCGCAGTGAGACCGCCAACTGCCCGGTCGATCGAATGCACCCGCGGCGTGAGCCGCGCGCGGAGTTGGGCAAGCTTGGGGTCCAGTCGGGCGAGGAACTGAGTGTCCGGCCACCCACCCCAATTGGCATTCCACATCCCCTTGTGACCAGCGGCGCAAACGCCGGCAATGAATTTGTCCGGATGCGCCGTGCCGGTCAGCATCGCCGGCACATAGTCGGCAAATTCGACCCAGGCGTGGGCCGCATTGAAAACTTCCGGCGCCGTGCGGAGGCAATGCAATATTTTGCTCCAAAACCATTCGCTCGAATAGGTGCCGCCGCACTTGGCGAGAAACTGGGGCCGCATCTTTTGCGCAAGCGCCGTGATCTCGGCGGCTTCGTTCACACCGGTATGATCCTTCCAGAGCCACGCCATCGCCGCGGGGTGTCGGGCAAACCGTTTCTGGAAGGCGACCGGTTGACCATGCACGTCCACCGGCAACGGCGTGCTCCCGGTCGTGTCCACACCGATGCCGACCACTTGGTCCGCCTTGAACCCGCGCACCCTTTTCTTGGCGGTGGCCAGGGCCTGCCGGATCGTGAGCTCGGCGCCGACGGCATAGTCCGCCGGATGCTGTCGCGCGAGATTCGGATCGCGGGCAAGGATGACGCCCTGATCCCCGTGAGCGTAAGTCCAGGCAGCACTGGCAATCTCGGCGCCGTTGTCAACATTGACGATGAGGGCCCGAACCGAGTTCGTGCCATAGTCGAGACCGATGGTGTATTTGGGCTCCATAAAATCAGTTGGCAGCGTCAACAAGTGAATCCGCCCCGCAAGCCGTAAGCAACTTCATTCCAGTCCAGCTCCTGTTTGAGCTGCCGAAGTTTCGTATCAGCATCAATGACCACGAGTTCGATGCCGGCGATCGCCGCAAAGTCTTCAATCATTTCCGTCGTCACCGCCTGGCTGAAACCGGTGTGGTGCGCGCCGCCGGCGTAAAGCCACGCCGCCGCCCCGATGGGCAGATTAGGTCGCGGCACCCAAACCGCGCGCGCCACGGGCAGTTTGGGCATCGGCTTCTCTGGCGCGACCACGTCCACTTCGTTCACCAGCAGGCGATGGCGATTGCCCAGGTGGACCAAGGAAGCGTTGATGGCCGGGCCGGCTGGGGTGTCGAACACAAGGCGCACCGGATCCGCCTTGCCCCCAATGCCAAGCGGATGCACCTCGACGGACGGTCGGCCCTTCGCCAGGCTCGGACAGATTTCCAACATGTGCGAACCGAGGACGGCAGGGCGCTTCGGGTTCAGATGATACGTGTAATCCTCCATGAACGACGTCCCGCCGCGAAGCCCCGCGCCCATGACCTTCAAGGCCCGGACAAGCGCACACGTCTTCCAGTCGCCTTCGGGACCGAAGCCGTAGCCCGCGGCCATCAAGCGCTGCGCGGCAATTCCCGGCAACTGCGCCAAACCGTGCAAATCTTCAAATGTGTCCGTGAAACCTTTGAACCCTCCGGTTTGCAGAAATGAACACAGGCCGGCTTCGATGCGGGCAGCCTCGCGCAATGAATCCCGCCCTGGGCCGCGCTTGCGGAGTTTGGTAGCCAGGGAGTACTCCGCTTCATACGCGGCGACTAATTGGTCAATTTCCCTGGCGGAAACGGCGTTGACGCTTTGCACCAGGTCGCCCACGCCGTAGCCATTGCCGGAATCCCCAAACTCAATTTGTGCGGCCACAGTGTCACCTTCGGTTACGGCCACTTCGCGCATGTTGTCACCGAAGCGGGCAAACTTGGCGCCCTGCCAATCGTGCCAGGCGGCCGCCGCCCGACTCCACGCCCCCACTTGCCCCTGCACGGCCGGCGCTTGCCAGTGACCCACGATCACTTTGCGGTTTCGTCGCAGCCGGCTCATGATGAAGCCATGCTCCCGGTCGCCATGCGCGGCCTGGTTCAGGTTCATGAAGTCCATGTCAATCGTCGACCACGGGAGGTCGCGATTGAACTGGGTGTGCAAGTGCGCGATGGGTTTGCGCAATTGCTTCAGGCCATTGATCCACATCTTCGATGGCGAGAACGTATGGCACCAAGTGAGGAGGCCGATGCAGTCGGGGGCATGATTGGCGGCCTGGCAAACTTCGGTGATGGCGTCCGGGGTTACCAGCACGGGGCGGAACACAACCCGCACGGGAATCGCCTTCGCCGCGTTGAGGGCCGTGGCGATGGATTGCGAATGGTTCGCAACCGCTTTGAGGATGTCCGATCCGTAAAGCTGCTGGCTGCCGGTGACGAACCAAACTTCGAGCTGCTTCAGGTCAATCTTCACATGTCGATCCTTCGGCGACCTTCACGCCCCATCCCATCTTGTTGGCTTGGGTAATGACCAGCCGCTGCTGGCAGCCGGCAGAGCCGGCGCCGGCCGGCCGCGCGACCGAATGCGGCTCGCTGCCCCGGACAACCACCATTCAGATGAACTCGTTGATGAGATTTTCCAAGAACTCCTGCCGCCCGCTGACGTTGGGCGTGATCTCGCCTTGCTTGAGCATGTAGGCTTCGAGCTCTTTCATCGTTGCCTTGCCGGATTCAATTTTGGCGCCGATGCCCGAATCCCACGACGCGTAGCGATTCTTTACAAACTCCGCCAGCCGTCCGTCCTTGCGGATGGCCGCGGCGATTTTCAATCCGCGGGCAAAGGCATCCATGCCGCCGATATGGGCGTGAAAAAGATCTACCGGCTCAAAGCTCTCGCGGCGAACCTTGGCATCAAAATTCACCCCGCCGGTTTTGAAGCCGCCGTATTTCAAAACGGAAAGCATCGTGTAGGTCGTGAGGTAAACACTTGTCGGAAATTGGTCCGTGTCCCAGCCAAGCAGTTCATCCCCGGTGTTGGCGTCAATGGACCCGAGCGCACCCGCGGATCCCGCCACTTCGAGCTCGTGCTGCATGGTGTGCCCCGCCAAGGTGGCGTGATTGGTCTCGATGTTGAGCTTGAAGTGCGGCAGCAAATCATACTCCCGCAGAAAGTTCAGGCACGCGGCGGCATCGGAATCGTATTGATGCTTGGTCGGCTCCTTCGGCTTGGGCTCGATGTAAAACTGGCCCTTAAAACCAATTTCCTTCTTGTAAGCCACCGCCATGTGCAACAGGCGGGCCAGGTGCTCCAACTCCCGCTTCATGTCCGTGTTCAGCAGGGTCATGTAACCTTCGCGGCCGCCCCAGAACGTGTAGCCGGCGCCGCCGAGCTCATGCGTGACCTCGAGCGCCTTCTTGATTTGCGCCGCGGCAAAGGCGAACGCATCGGCATTGCAGCTGGTGCCGGCGCCGTGCATGAACCGCGGGTTGGAAAACAAATTGGCCGTGCCCCAGAGCAACCGGACGCCGGTGCGTTTCTGCTCCGCTTTCAACACCTTGGCGACGGCATCCAGATTCTTGTTGGTTTCGCGCAGGTTCCGGCCTTCCGGGGCCACGTCGCGGTCGTGCCAGCAATAGAACGGGGCGCCGAGCTTCTCGATGAACTCGAACGCGACGCGGGCGCGCTTCTGAGCGTTGGCGACGGAATTCGAGCCATCATCCCACGGGCGGACCGCCGTCCCCGGGCCAAACGGGTCTGAACCCACGCCGCGAAACGTGTGCCAGTAAACCACGGCAAAGCGGAGCTGATCCCGCATGGTCTTGCCTTCGACGATTTCGTCCGGATTGTAATGTTTGAACGCGAGCGGATTGCGGGAGGTTTTGCCTTCGTAGGCGATTTTGGAGATTTTGGGAAAGGCGGATTGCATAGCGATTGGGTTGGTTTGGATCAATGCGGCAGACCAGGCGGGAACGCGGCCGACCGGTCAGGCCGGAGTTTCGACGCCCTGATTATCATGCGATTCATGTTGAGTGCCATCGGAGTCAGTTCACGTGCGGCAGCAACGGTTCGCAGTGGGCCACAACTCAGCCCGCCCTTCGCAACTGCCAACTGCCGTACGGCATGCGCATCTTGGAGGGAAAGGCTTTGGTTGGCAATCCTCCGTCGCGAAAAGTCGGGAGGAGAATTCCATTGGTCATGGCCGCGGTTAACCTTGATTGCCGAAGCGGATGATACGGGCGGAAAGGATGCCCTCGCAGTTTGGTGAGCACCTGGCCCGGTTCGGTAGTCACACTTCCGCGATCAGCGGTCGATGCCGTGGCTTTATGTCACAGCCGCGACTTGTTGTCATAGGCAAACTTGAGCAAGCTGTGACTGCCGCTGAGACCGAGTTTGGCGCTGATATTCTGCCGATGGGTTTCCACGGTGCGCACAGCGCAATCAAGTAGTCCGGCGATTTCCTTGCTCGTCTTGTCATCCGCAACGAGTTTCAAGATACGCAGTTCGGTCGGCGTGAGCTCATCCAGCCCCGGCTTGTGGCGGCGGAGGTGTTCGTTACCATTCCGCCGGCGCAGAATCATTCCCGAGAGCGACGGGCTAATGAAGGTTCGCTCCTCCGCCACCGCCCGGATCGCGCCCAGCAATTCTTCCACCGCATTTTCTTTCAAGACGTAGGCGCCAATGCCGAGATTGAGCGCTTCATTCAGGAGCGCCTCGTCTTCGTACATGGTCAGCAAGACGAGCTTCGCGGGTGTCTTGTTGACCGACAATTTCCGCGCGACCTGCAGGCCAGTGAGCTTGGGCATGTTCACGTCCAGGATCGTGACGTCGGGCCGCAGTTCGCGCATGAGCCGCAACGCCGTTTCGCCGTCGCCGGCCTGCCCCACCAGCTTCAGGTTGCGGTCCGTCGCAATGACTTCGCACAGACCCCGCCGGAAAATCGGATGGTCATCCGCGATCAGAATTTGCAATGGTGAACTCATGGGCTCTATCGGGCAGCGTAGCAAGCCCGCTGCGGGAACGCAATTCCTGCATCCATGCCCGAAGCCACGGCGCGGCGGTTCATTTCACCGGCACCACGATCGTGATGCGGGTGCCCTTGCCCGGATGGGAATCGAAAGTAACCTCGCCGCCAAGGGTGTGGACGCGCTCGGTGATGTTTCCCAGTCCGGCGCCGGCCGCAAGATCGGCTTCCGCACTGGCAGCGGCAAAGCCGCAGCCATCATCCGTGATCACCAGCCGAAGCGAACCGTTTTCCCGGTTGGCCCGGATCGTGGCCACCGTGGCCCGGGAATGCTTGACCACGTTGCTGAGGCTTTCCTGCACCACGCGATAGAAATGAATTTCGAACTCGGGTCGGAGCGCCCCGTCAAGGTCGTCGAGTTCGGCGTGGAATACGATCGTCGTGGATTCGGCCAACTTCCGCACCATCGCCGTAATGGATTTGGTGAGGCCGAGTTCGTCCAGTTGAAAGGGACGCAGGTTTTGTGCGATTTCGCGCACCTCACCGATGGCAGCGGAGGCCAGGGCGGAAACCTCGCCGATTTGCGCCGCCATTTTATCGGGCTGTTCTTTCTGGGCCAGCGCGAGCGCCGCCCGGTTCTTGATGACCAGCAGATTCTGCCCGAGGCTGTCGTGCAATTCGGTGGCAATGCGCTGACGTTCCCGCTCCTGCGAATCGATCAGCTTGCGCGCGAAGGCTTCCTGGGCAGCGCGGCGGCGCTCCAATCGCCGGATGCGCCAGACATAAACGGCCGGCCCGGAGCCCAGGAACAGGAAGAGCGTCAACCCGCGAAACCAGTTCGTTTGCCAGAAGGCTGGCTCGAAAACCAGCGCGAGCATGGCGCCCGCTTCGTTCCAAACCCCGTCGTTATTCGCGGCATGGACGGAAAACTCATAGCGGCCCGGCGGCACGCGCGAGTACGAGGCCACACGATTCTGGCCCGCCTCAACCCAATCCGCATCGTATTTCGCCAGGCGATACCGGAACCGGACGAGTTCGGCCTCCGAGGGACTGATGCCCGTGAAGCGAATCTCCACGCGATGTTGTCCGGGTGGCACTTGGAACGCACGAGGCGGCGCACTCTGGGGCTCGCGGGCCACGCCATCCACGGTGATTTCCTCGATCCGCACCAGGGGTGGACTGGCGGGTCGGGCAAAGCGCTTTGGATCAATCATCACCACGCCGCTGCGCGTGCAAAACCACAGCCGACCATCGCGGGCCTTGATCGCGGCCGGCTGATACTCCGTCCATGAGTCAGGGCGTGGCAGGCCATCATTCCGGCCAACCAAGGTGCCGTCCACGACGCCTATCTTTCCCGCCAGCAATTCGTGCAAGCGTGCGGTCGCCACGCGCCACAAGCCGGCGCGGGTGCCCACCCAGAGAAAATGATCGTCGTCTTCAATCAACAGGGTCACCGTATTGTCGGGCAGACCTTGCTGCATGGTCACCGCATGAAATCTCGAGCCGTCCCAGGCACCGAGGCCGCCGCCAAGGGTGCCGGCCCAAAGTGTGCCGCGTGAATCCACGACCAGCGCCGCCACGAACCGATGAGGCAACCCATCACTCGTCCCCCAGCGGGCGACCTGCCCCTGGCGAATGCGGTTCAAGCCATCTTCCGTTCCCGCCCAAATGGCGCCGTCCTGGTCTTGAGCAAGGCAATGAATCCCGTTCAACCAGAGCCCATCGTTGGTGGTGTAGCACGTCAGGTTCGTGCCCGAGAAATACTCCAACCCGCCTTCACGCGTGCCACGCCACAAGTCACCCGCGCGATCCACGAATAATGCGCGCGTGCCGCTTTTGCCCCCGATGCGCTCGACCACCTTGCCGTCCTCGACGCGCGCGAGCATTCCTTTGTACGTCCCCGCCCACATCCCGCCGGCCCGGGCGGCCATCAATGCGGTCGGAAACGCATAATTCTCGACATACGTCGGAATCGTCAGCGGCGTGAACGACTCCCCATTGAAGCGATGCAGCGTCCAGCCCATGACGTTCACAAAGATATCGCCGGCGGAATCCTCCCCGACGCTGGCCAGGCTGAGCGCCTGCAAGCCGTGCTTGCGATTGAATAATTGCAGGCGCGGTTCGCGCAGGCGATACACGCCGGCCCCATTCATCCCCAACCAGATATTGCCATCCCGATCCTCGCAAAACCCGATGGCGCGATTGCCCTCCAGGCCGTCTGCCTCACTTACTTCCGTCAAGACGCCCGCACGAAGGCGGAAGGCGCGATTGCGCGAACGCGCCCCCACCCAGATGTCGCCATTGCGCGCGGCGAAAATGGTGCCGCAGCGTTCCCCCCCAAAGTCCGCCACTTCGGACCAGGCTTCGCCCTCCAGCTTGAAGAGTCCCCGCCCATCGACCAATCCCCAAAGCTGCCCATCCGGTGTCGTGGTGATGAATTGGGGTGCAGGGGACACCCGAACCGGCTCGAGTTTGCCATCAAGACACCGCCACAACCCATTCCCCCCGGCGAGCCAAAGACCACCTTCGACTGCCGCACACAAGTCGAGGATGAGCCCCGGATCACCACCTTTCAGCGACACCACTGCCAGATTGGTTCCATCCCAGCGCAAGAGCCGGTTGGCATCGTGGAACCAGACCAAACCCGCTTTGTCCTCCGTAGGATGCTGGTAATACTCCGGTGGCGCGCCCGCGCCAAGGGTGGTGACCTCGAACGTGCCGTCGCGATGGCGAAACAGCCCCCGGCGCGAACTGATCCAAAGCACGCCGCGCCGGTCTTCGTGCATCCAGTAAATGTCATCCCCGAGAAAATCAGGCGTGCTGGCCGAATTAAAAACTTTGAAACGCACCCCGTCAAAGCGCGCCAATCCATTGGCGGTGCCGAGCCAGAAATAGCCCGTGTGCGATTCAACGATGGCGCGGACGGTGTCATCCGGGAGACCGTCGGCGGTCGTCCAGTTCCTGAGCAGATAGCGGTCTGGTCGGCTGGTGGTGTTTTCAGCGGCGGACGTACCATCCGCAAAAGCCAGCAAAAACACGCAAATCAGCCACCAGATAGGGGCACGCGCTAGATTCGGCGCTGATTGCGATGTTGGTTCGACGGATGACACGGCACCAGACTAGAGATTCGGAGCGCGGCTGACAACGATGCGGCGTTCGCCGGGTCGCGGGGCGTGCCGAGAGCGGAGTTTGCCCGCGAAAAATCAACTGGCGATCATTCCTTTTGTTGCCCGTCCGGGTAAAAATTCTGGGCGATCAACTTTCCCGCCTCCAGTTTCGCGCGCGCTTTCAGGTAGCCACTCGGAAAATACGAAACGGCCTCACCTTCAGGTTGATCATTCACGAGTTCCAACTGTTCGGCCATTATCCCGTTCTCATGCCAACGGCGAAAGGTACCTTGCAGTTTGCCCTCCACCACGGTGGCCTCCGACAACTTCGCACCGCTGGGATACCACTTGCTGCGCCGGCCGTCCGAAATGCCATGGCGGAAATGTTCGCTGACTTGAATTTGGCCGTTGGTATAAAATCCCTGCGACAAGCCATGCAGCTGACCATTGGACACGGCCGAGCGCGAACGGATCATGCCGTCCGTTCCATAATCCAGCATGAAGCCCGTAAAGGGGTTGGCATCTCCCACCCGATGCAATCGACCGCTGAGCAGCACCAGATTCGTTCGCGCCATTTCCGTCTCCCCGGTTTGCGGGGCGTCCGGTGACCGGCGGAACGCGATGATCGCAATGAGAACCAGCGACGCAAGCGCGGCGAGCAGAAAGAGTTTGCGGGAGGTCTTCATATTCCGCTCATTGAACTTTGGCGCGATAGAACTTCCGCGTGGACGGCGGGCCGCTCGACGGGACTTGAATTTGCAGGATGGCGGTATTGGTTGCTTGATAGCTGGCCATCAAATCTCCACCAGGACCAGCGGAGTTTAACCGGAATTGCGCCGGCAACCATTGCTGGCCCAGGTCCGCCATGGTTTCGATGCTGTAGGTGCGGCCCCGTATGGCGAGCAGTTCCAAAACGGCATTGCCGTCAGTGGCGCCGATGATGTTCAGGAAAAAGCCGTCCGTTGGATCAAACGCGTAAGTGCCGGCGAGGTATTCGTTGTAATTAGTGATCCCGTCGCCATCGGCGTCATCCCCGGGACGGATTTCGGCGAGCGTGCCGCCATAAACATCGATCAACGCGAGTTCCCAGGCATCGGGTAAACCGTCGTTGTCACTATCTTCGCCAAGCGTGAGATCGAGCCGGGTGGATTGCGCCGGCTGGCCCAAGGCGGTCGTGAGCTTCATTTCCAGAGGGAGATAGGTCACCGTGCCGATCTTCACCTTGAGCCGGAAAGACTGATTGCGCTTCATGACGGTCGGCGCGTAAAGATCCAGGGTGGTGCCGGCGTCCATGGGCACTTCCAGCCGATAGTTGTTTCCCGGTTCGGTGCTCGGCGCCACGATGGCGCGCACGGTGACGTTGTTCGTCGCCTCCACCAGTACTTCCGCCCCGCTGAAGTCGAGCGGTTCGCCCCACTCATTACGCACCATGCCGAACAACGTGTGGTGGGGCGCCGGGGGATAAGCGCGGGCCGGAGCGCATACGAATAGCGCGACGGTGACCACGGCGCTGAGAACGCCCAGCGTGCCAGAGAGATTGGTTGTTTTCATGCGTTGACCTCGGTTGCGTCAGTTGCCGGAGTAGGAATACGTCACGAAGTGGAGCTTGATGTCATCCACCGTGCGAATGAACCGGACCAGACCCTCGTTCGGGTCGCTGAGCAAGGTCTTGCCCGGAATCACGAGCTTCCACTTGCTGTTCCAAACGGAGCGGCCGATGAGCCGGTTGCTGGTGAACTGCGACCGTTGCAGCCCGCCGGTCCCGGTGTAAATGCTCGGGCTGAAAACGCTCGCCGCGGACACCGGCCGGAAAGCCTGATGCTTCCGGATCGCAAATGGCGGCTCGCTCAACGAATCGCTCGCTTGATAGAGCTGGGCATTCGAGAAATCTGAAGCCCCAATGTTGAATGGCAGCGGAATGGCCACATCGTCCACCGCCCAACCGCGCACCGTGCTGGTATCGCCCAGCGCCGGGCTGCGCATGGAATCCACTCCCATCGGCACGAGGTAAATGTAAGGCGTGGCAGCGAGCGCGTTCGGATCGAGGAAGGTCACCGTCGGATCGTCCGGGGAGGTGCCACCCGAACCGCTGATGGCACCGGAGTTCGCGTCCGGGTCTGTCATGCCGAGGTACCCCTCGAACGCCACCCCGGCCGCGAAGATTTTTGTCGCAAACGAGCTCGGACTGAACGCGTGGTCGCCGGCGGCGAGCGGCCGGCCGAAGAGATTCAAGCCGTCCTGAATCGTCGTGCTGAATTCGATGACCAGCCCGGGTACGGTCGCGCCCGTGCCGTTGTCAATTTGCAGGCAGTAACGTTTCACATCCGGATCGTCGAGCACGTTGGCGCGCAGCGAACGATTCAGAATGTCCTTCCAGTTCGTGGTGCTGTTCGTGCCCGGCAGGATGCGGTAGTTCTCCGTGCGCAACGACACCGTCGTGCCGTAGGCGTCCGGATTGTTGAAGCCGAGGCGGCCTTTCGCCACCGTCCAGTCGGCGAACATCTCGGCCATCGCGCTGGACAGACCGGGATCGCCCGTGCCGCTGCCGGCGAACTGCGGTTCGCCATTCTGCATCACGCCGAGCGCGCGCGCGTGGACGATGCGGTTGATAAATTCCTTGCCTGGCTGCGTATGCAGCAGGCCGGTTTCGTAATCGTAAGCCTGCGCGGCCATGAAGGAATACTGCGCCGCGAGATCGAAGAGGGTCTTGTAACGCTCCAGTTTTTCGTTGCGGAAAATGCGGAACGCCGCGTCGCGCGTGCGGTAGCCCTGGATCACCGCGGCCGCGCGCTGGCGGAAGATCTGCCGCTCCAGTTGGATGCGATCGCCCTCGGCGATCAAGGCGCGATATCGACGGCGGGCGTCATCCAGTTCCTGCAAGCGCTGGTTGATGGTCATGAAGTTGTTGTTCATGCCATAAACCTTGTCCCGAATCTCGCTCGTCGCGTCGCGCAACTCCTGGTTGAATTCCTCGGGCGCGATGCCGAAGAGCTCGATGGATTTCACCGCGGCGTTGTTCGCGGTCTCCAACGCCTTGGTCACTGAGAACGTGGCCACGCGCGACCACTCGATCGCGCTCGACACTGCGATTCCCTCAGCCCGCAATGCCGCCCGGGCCGTCGAAGTGAGATCACCGCCCGAGGCAACACCGGCAATGAACGACTGCGGCAACGCCGTATTCGCAATGAGCTGAAACGCGTTAACTTCCTCCTTCGTCTGCTCCAAAACTTGATCCGCGATTTCCGTGGCCGCCCGCGCGGTTTCCGTCACGAGTTCCGTACCGTAAATCGCCTCCTGGAAATCACGAATCTTCTTGTGCGACGCCTTCTTCTGCTCGAAAGAAACGATCGCCCAATCGAGGTCGTACTTCGCGGCATCCGCCCAGTAGAACGCGGTGTAAGCGGCGTTGCGCGCCTTCACGATGTCCGAGATGGCCTGCTGGATTTTGCCTGGGGAACCACGCTGGCCCGTCCACGCCGACGGTTTTCCGAAAAAGCCGTGCGATTTCAGGTTGTAGGGAATGTAAAGGTTCGTCTGCTGCAGATACCCTGGAAGTTGATTGGTGCCGTCCACCACGTTCGTGCGTGCGAGCACGATGAAGTTGAAAGTCGAAATCAAATCCGCACTCGCCCAGTCGGCCGTGAACGACTGGATATCAATCGTCCACGGATAATCCGTGTCCGGCGTGAGCAGCGAACCGAAGGTGAGTTCCGCGTTGTCAATGTAGGCGTAATGGACGAGATCCGGGCCGTCGTAGCCGGAGCGATACGTCGCGCCCGGGCCGATATCCTCAGGATACGGGGTGCCGTAGAGTTCAATGAGCGCGTTGGTATAGGCGAGCTCCTGCTTGTCCACAGTCGTGCGGAAGTCCTGCAATGAATCCTGCTCCGAGCGCATCAGACGGGTCACATCCTTGGCGTCGTCGAACGCTGTCAGCGCGTTGCGCAGCGCACCTTTCGCCCGCGTGTAAACCTGCTCGAAATGCGTGGCGTTTTCCGTGCCCACAACCTGATTCGGATTCAGGTCGAACGGAATCGCGGTGGACGGCAGGCCCAGCGGCGTGTGGCCGGCCTCGGCGTTGTCCATCGCGGTTTGCAGACTCTTGGCCACGGCCACGAGTTCCTTCAACTCCGGCACGGTCGTGCGATCCACCTGCTGAATGCTGCCCTTGTGCGTCGGATCGGGATCCACGTCGGGCAAAATTGTGTTGCCCACGACCCAGTTCAGGTAACCGCCCTGACCCACGCGCGCCGCCCAATGGTCCATGCTCCAATACTCCGTCGTCGGCACGGCGCGCGTCGTCGTGTTCGCCTTGGTCGCAGCGAAATGCGACCAGCCGTTGGCCGTGCCGGACTTGTAATCGCGCCGCCAGGTCAGATCGAAAATCTGTTTGCCCGCGCGCGCCACGGCCGCGGCGGCGGCGGCGAATTTGCGTTCGTCCTGGTAATCCACCGAGACCGGTTTGCCGAGCACGGTCACCGCTTCGATGCGCGGCACCCAGTCGAAATTGTTGTTCATCAGCAGCGCGTAGTAGTTCTTGAGCGCCATGAGGTAATGCCCGTAGGCGTCGCCGTGACCCTGCGGGAAAAGCTGCTGCGCGTCCGCCGCGTCCACGCGCCCGTCGGTGTTTTGGTCGAGCACGTTGTAATTCAGCGCGTAAATGACTTCGCCGGCGTCAATGCCGCGCGTGTAATTCCACACGAGCCGGTTGTAAACCGGCCGCGTCTCGACGCCGGGCAGCAGGAAGTCGTCACGCCCGCGGAGCAACGCCAGCTCTTCCTCGAGCAGGGACGGCAACTGGCCGCGGAAGGAGAATTGCGCCGAGGCGATGTTGCCGTACGTGTTGTTCGCCGTGCCGATGCCAATGGTGGGATTCGCCGCGTCGGCCCAGGCTACGTTGCCGAGCACCATGTAGAGGTCATTGAGATAGCCGGCCGCGAGCAGGAGCGCGTCGTTGGCCGGGCCGTAATTGATGCCGCCGCCGATGCTCAACGACTTACCGCGGTTCATCACCGTTTCGTATATCTCGATCAGCCCGGCGTTGTTCAGCGCGTCAAGGTTCAACGCCACGTCGCCCTCCCAACGCGCACCGGCCTGCTGCAGGATGCTCACGTCCGTGTTCACCGAGTTGTTGAACAAATCCGTTACCCGTTGGTTGAACGGATTGATCCCGCGCAGCACGCGCTTGATCCAGCCTTCGGCAAGTTGCGGCGTCGTCCACTGCGACCAGTAGGCGTTCCCACCGTTGCCATCCGGGACGTACGAGGCGTGATTCGCATTTTTTGCCTGGTAGCGCATGATGAGATAATTGTCCGAGAGACTGCGCACGTCTGCGTTGCCACCGAGCACCGCGCGCACGCCATCCGCATAACGCGCGGCGTCGAGCGGCAACCATTGTTGCGCGGTCACGTCCACGGAAGTGAACGCGTCGAGGTGCGCGTTGAAGCTGAGGTATTCATCCGGGAATGCGCCGGAGATGAGTTCGACGGCCATGACGTGCTTGCGGCTGCCATCGGCGTTCAACGTGCCGGCCGCAAGCAGCGCGTCATTGAGCCGATAACTCCGGCTCAAAGGCGTCAGGCTGGATGGCGCGGTGCTGGGCGCGGTGTCGCTGCTGCCGGTGTTCACGGTGACGGCGAGTTGGCCGTCGAGATATACCTTCGCGCCCATCGCAGAATCGAGATCAAGGCTCAACCAGAACTGCGAGTAATTACCCGCCGGCTGGGTGAATTCGCGGAACACGATGCTCTGGGTCTGGTTTGTGACCACGCGTTCGTAGAGGTCAATGATGTCGGCTACGTCCACTTCGCCGCTTACGAGCGATACCAGCACGTTTGTGTCCGTGACCGCCTGCACGAACGCAGGTAGTTCGTCGCCGTTGCGCGTGCGAACCACGAGTTGGTTGTCCGGCGCCAGCCGATGCGGCTGGGCGAGGTCAGTGGTGAAATTGAGATACACGTCGTTCGACGCCACCCCGCTGAACGTGATCCGGGTAAGCGGTGCGACGGACGTGCTCACATCCTGCGCCAGACGACTCGGGCTCGTCGCAGTGATCGTCGCCGGCGAGTCGGCGGCGAGCGGATAACGCAGGTGATTCCACGCCCCATCGTTCAACAATGACACCGCGGTGTTCTGGTAAACGACCGGGGGCAAACCATCCACCGGCGCGGCAATTTTCCACTCGAAATTGTATTTGCCGGTGTCGCCCGCAAGATCCACGACCTGCTGGAGCGTGAGCTTCTCGTTCAGCGGATTCGACGCCTCCACGACGTTCACCTCGCCGCGATAAAGCGTGTTCACCACCTTGATCACCTTGACGCTCACCGGATCACCGGCCGGTGTGAAGGCACGGCCGTTGCCGCTAATGAGCGTGACGTAACCCGTGCCCGGGCCGGTCGCGGCGAGCGCGTAGGAATCCACAGCCACGTCCGAGTTGCCCACCAGCGCGAGTTCGTCCGCGCCAACGTCCACGAACGGACCGCTGTTCGTGTAGGTACCGGGCACGGCGGGATTCGGAATGAAGGTTTCCATCCGCGTCGCCAGCCCGTCAATCGCGGCCGCCCACTTAGGATACTTGGAGTCGTCCGCCGCGCACAGCGCCTTGAGCGTGCTCTTGTCCGACGCGGAAAGCACATTGAGGAAGACGTATTTATCGCCGAGGGCCGCGTCCACGAATTGCCCTTTGAACACAAGCGAACCGCGCGCGCCGCGATTCGGATCGAAGAAGAACCGCTCCACGAGGTGCGGCGGCAGGTTCGGGAAATAGGTCTTGCCCTGCGACGTCGAGGAATTCACCGAGCCGGGCAGCGCGTCGAGAATTGCGGTGTCCGGTTCGCCGAGCGCGAAACGTTTCTCGCGCGTGGGATCGTGCAACGCAACGGCCTTTTCCGCATAGCCGCCTTTCGCCTCGGACTCCTGGTAAAGAATTTCGCAACTGGTCTGGCCGCGAACCGCAGGCAGGCCACGTTTGGACGTGGTGAGGGTCTCCGCCATCTGGAGAATCGGGACATTGTCCGGCCACACGGGGCGATAGACAATCGCCAGCGGTTGACCGCCTCCGTGCTGGTCGTTGCCCGCGATCCCGTAGACGGCATTTCCTTCAAAGGTGCCGTCCACGTTTGCGTCCCGCAGATACGGCGTCACAGTGCCAACGGGCGGCTGTTCATTGGCCGCGAGCGACGGGAAGTAGAATCCCGGCAGCGTCTTGTAGTAATACTTCATTACGAGCGTCGGGCCGCCGGCGCCGTTGAGCCGCGGGTCGTGCGGGCCGCGGTAAATCCAAGTGTTGCCTTTGCGATCCTGGAAGGTGAAAGCGCCGTACAGGTCCTGATGCCCGTTGCTGATCGGCACATTGGGCAGCGGCTCGGAGGCGAGGCGGAAACCAGCGAAGGCGTTGTTCGCCGGCGCGCCGGTCGGCGCGGTGAGCGCGTCCGCTTGCTTGGCGGGATTGGGAACCGCCCCGCCAAAATCCACCTCCACATAGCCGTTCGTGGCCGCGGTGATGGCGACCGGCCAGACGGAATTGGAAACCGTGTCGAACAACAGCGCGCTCGGGGCGGGCGCGGTGATTTCCGTGGCCGCGGCGAAGCGCCAGCGGTTCGCGTTCGTGCTCGCCGCACCGCTCCAGGAGCTGAGCGTCACGGGCCGTTGCGGGCTGACCCAGCCATCGAGCGTGCGGGCGCCGGCGTTCGTCGGGAACAGCCAGTAGGAACTTTGCAAGTGATCCGGGTCTTGCACAACCATTGGTGCATAACGCGATGCGTAATGCCGGGTGGTCGCGGTCACGCGGTAACTGAAGAACGCACCGGAGGCCGCACGCGAAGACGACTCGACGACGAACTCGCTGATTTCCTCGTTCACACTTTTCGGCGGCTTGCCCGACAGGCTTGGCGCGTACGGCTTCTCGAGGAGCGGCAACGGCATGGGCGGTTGCAGGATGGTGCCGGCCTCTTTCTGGTAGTTGAACGTGATGCCCAGCTCGGGTTTCTCGCGCAGCACCTTGAAGGCCCGCATCGCCGGGCGACCATCGCTCTCGGTGTAACTGAGCAGCACGAAGGGATGCGACGAATAGCCGACGTAGTTCGTGTTGTTCAGGTCATCCCGCAGCGCATAGGCCTGTCCACCCTGCATCAGCGCATGTTCCTCGTTCGGATTGTAGCCGAAGGCCGTACTGTCGTTCTGGTAGTAAACGCTGCCCCGCGCTTGAACACTCGGCAGCGCTCCCGAGCCGTCGTTGCTCGCGAGGACGATCTCGGCGGAACTGGCCGGCCATTGCAACGTGTAGCGTCCAATGACTGCCGGCCAAAAACTGTTTTGGAAACCGAGGCCTTCATTCACGGTGTTTTGGCGGAACCACCAAACTTCCAGCGTGTTCGTGCCGGGAATGGCGTTGACCGGGATGATCGCGCCGAGATTCGCCGCCGCAAATCCGGACGCGAACGGATCCACGTAGGCCGATGGATGGAACGATCGCCCGGCGGACTTCACGACGTAGCCCGCGAGGTAGTTTGTGTCGGTGCCCGCGCCCGCTTCGCCCGCCGGCGCGCCGATCCGCTCCCCAACATTGGCGGTGAGATTGACCACGCGCGGCGCGCCGAGGCCCGGCGGCCAGTTGAACGTGAGCGTATTCGGATTCCACGACGACAGATTCGTGGCGATGGTACCGGCGAAGTTCGTGGCCTTGAGATTCTGATCCAGCCATGACAGCACGCGCTCGAAGCGGACGTTGCCCTGCGAGCTGAAGCGCAACAGCGCTCGGTGAACCGGGAAGTCCGGCGTGAGCCAACTGTAGTAGGCAAAGGTTTCGGTCAGTTTGCCGCGTGGCGCTTCGGGCGCGTCCTGATAATCCAGGATCGGCGCGTTCTGCGACGGCAACGGCACGGCCGTCGCCCGCGCCTCCGCGTCGCCGTCCGCCAGCGGGCGGAGGTAATGGCTGTATTTCTCCACGTCGTCCGGCCAGACCAACTTGTAACGCACGAAGCGGAAGGGCCAGCGGAGTCCGGCCAAACCTTCCTCCAACCAATGCACCGGGAGATCCCCTTCATTGATCGTAAGCCGGTTGCCGTAATACACCGCTTTCTGACTGCCCAGCGGACTGTGCCGGAAACTGAATTGCGAACCCGAAGTGCCCAAGGTCTCCGGGAACAGATCATCGTCGGCCGGACTGTTGTCCTGATAAGCGGTCAAGCGTTCGCCGAGTTCCACCGTCACGTCCTCGGGCGACGGCTCGCGCGTGATGTCCACGATTTCAAATCCCAGATGCTCGCGGGCGATCCCACTGCGGACGTCGCCGAGCAACTCCAGGAATACGCGGCCCTCGCGATTGTACGCATGGAGAAAACCGCCGGCGATGCCGCCCTGCTGGTCAAACCAAAACGTGCGCAGTTCCTGCAAGGTGTTCGTGGCGATGGGCTGATCGACCTGAACCTCCGAAACCACGTTGGACGGAAAATTCTTGTTGTAGGCGATGGCGATGCCGCCAACGCGCGCGCCGGGAACGGTAACCAGTTTGCCTTTCGTGGCGAAGGAGCGTTCCGTCCAATACATCTTGCGCGGGGGCTTCACCGGACTGCCGGACACGGTGTAGAAATTAGTCCAGACGACGTACGGGGAGCCCAGAAACGTGATGGTGCCCACGTTGGCCGGCGGATTGGTGATGCTCGCGGAGTTGTTACGCCGCCAGATGACCGCCGTGCTGCCAGGGGCGGCAGCGAAGACAACTTCGGCGTGGGGACTCCAATAATAATCCGCGTTGGTGTGATTGGCGGTGGTGTACGGCTCGCGCGCCCAATACTGTTCGGGCGTTTGCGGAAGGCGGTTAGGCACCACGCTCTTGTTGGTCAAAGTCAGGTCCACGCCGTATTCGTCGGTGGACGGGAGCGGGATGACTTCGCCGAAATCGAACGAAATGGTCCGGCTAAGGAACGGCGCCCCGACCGCCGCACGCGTCAGGATGACAAAGTTTGTGCCGCTGATTTTGCCGCGCGGGAGCTTCAACTCCTCTGCATTGCCGGCGTAGCTGTTGGTGGGGTTCAACAGGCCCACGTAGTTTGAAACGCCCGGGGCGGCGACCGCGCCCCACGCGAGAAAACTTTGGAACTGGTTGATCGTCGGCGGCGCCGGCGTGTTCGTGGCGCGACCGTCCGAACCGGGCGGAGTGCCCCGGGTACCCGAGAGCGGCATGCCGTTGGTGGAGGCGAGATTGTAGCGCGTGTTGTTCTGCCGGATCTCCAGCGGCAACACCTGCGCCGCCGCGGGCAGCAACAGGCCGGCGAGCCAGGCGCCGGCGAATAAAAGTCTGGGCATTTTCATGGGAGGAAAAAGTTGGTTCCCAATGGAAGTTGCCCTCATCAACGCGGGCCAACGGCGATGAAGTTGAATTCCGTGTCAAAGGGCACAAAGTTGCCAGCCCCGGGGTCGAATCTGCGGAACCGGAATTCACACGATGCAATGGTACCGCCACCCCCCAGATCAACCCTCGTTTCCGCCGTCGCCAACTGTTCGTTCAGGGCATTAACGGTGACCGCTGGAATCGCGCTGAATGTGTTTTGCATGTCAACCCGGTAGACTCCGACGCCGAGCCTTGTTGTGGTGAAACCCAAGCCAGCCACGATGTTGGTACCGTTGGCAGATATGCGACCACGCACGATTCGCAGCACCTCGCTTGCGCTGACTGAGGTGAGGTTGTCCGTGCCCACCGTGAGCTGTCCGGTTACGTTGAGATTCCCAGCGACCACCAGTTTCGCCGTCGGATTGTTCGTGCCGATGCCCACGTTGCCGTTGCCTTTGATCCGCATCAATTCGGTGAACGACGAACTGCTGCCGTAACCAAAAGCGATATCGGTGCCCACACCGTCGCTGTGGAGTTGCAACAGGCCCGGTTGCAAACCCAACCCGTAATGCAAAGAGGCCCCGCCGAAAAGACTGATCTTGTCACCGTAAGTCGCGCCAAACGTAATCGGGTAGGTGGGCGAGACGCCGAGGCCCAAATTGCCGCTGCTGATGGTCTGGCTACCGGTGAACGCGTTGCCCCCGGCGCGGAGCGCAACATTCGCCGAAAGCCGGGCGTCGGCGAGCGTGCCGGAGGTAATATTCGCGGCGCTGAGGGCGGGAATCTGCGCGGCGGTCAGACCCGTCAACCCCGATCCGTTGCCGGAGATGACGCCCGAGGCATAGAGATTCCCCGCCACTTCGGTGCGGTTGCTCGTGCCGTTGAAATTCACGTAAGCCGCGCCGTTGGTGACGTTGAGCAACTTGTTCGCGCTCGACGCCAGAAACGCATACGGCGAGGGCACGAGGCGCAACCGGGGCAGAATGTCCGTGGTGATTGCGCCAATGGTGACGGTGATGCCGATGTAACGATCGGAGGCGGTGGCGTTGGTGAAGATCGTCGAGAGTGCCGGGCGCGGCTCGGCATTGTAGGACGCGCCTTCACCGAGCACGACGCTGAATTGCCCGCGATCCACCGTCACGACTTGCTGCTCCGTCCACAGTGGCGTGGGCGTGGTGGAGTTCGTGTAGATCCGGAACACAACGGGGTAATTCGCCGGCAGGTTGGTGGCGAGCGGCGTGCCCGTGGCGTCCACCAGGAAGCCTTGATACGTCATGTAATCACCCGGCGAAGCGGAGGCCGCGCGGGCTTCCCGCGGCGACAGCGCGAACGCAAACACGATGAGCATGGCAGCGAGCCAGAAGCAGGAGCGCTGGCCGGTGGCGATGTTTGACAGGCGTTGAAACAGGTTCGTTTTCATGGTTGCTTTGAATTGTGAAGGGGTTGATCAGGGCGTGGTCAAAGTGGCGATGTCGCTGATGCGCTTGAGCGAGAATGTGCCAAGCACATTGTAGGTCCGGGTATTGGCCCCCAGTCCGAGGAGCGTGAGGGTTTCGGCGTAATTGCCGCCCAAGTCCTGCGTGCTGGCGGTCAGGCTGTCGAAATCATTCTGCGGCGCGGTGAACGTGAGCGTGAGCTGGCGGTTGACGGTGTACGACTCGACACCCCGCGGCTGCGTGGACGTGAACTGCGCGTCGAGATTGTCATGATCGGGATGATAGGTGTGCAGAAACGGATTGGAGGACTGATCATCATACGCCAGCGGAACGGTGACGCTGAGATTCCCGCCCGCCTGCAAAGTCCCGGCGCAATTCCACGGCACGTTGCCGCTGGAGGCCGGCAGATGCACCGCGCTGATGCGCCGGGCGGTCGCCCGTTGCGTCGCGAGCAACCGGTTCTCCTGGGTCGCGACGACGACGTTGGTTCCCAGCCCGACGCCATAGAAGACTTTTTGCAGCAACTTGGTGTTCGCGCCGTCGTTGTGCAGGATGAGGCGCAGCGGATACGCCGCCGCCACGGCCCCGGAATCCACCTTGACCGGACCGTCGAGGAGATACGAACCCGTCTTGCCTTGCGGGCCACCGAAGATCAGCACGCGACCGGAGGAGGAATCCCACTGGTAATGATAACCGTTGGCACCTTCGACCAGTTGCAAACGCTCCAGCAATGCCGCGAAATCCGCCTCGTTGGCCGCCCGGGCGTAGGGTTTCAGGTATTGCCCGACGTACTCCACCAACGCACTCCCGACCCAAAGGCCGGCGTTCGAGGCTTTTTGCGCCGAGACCGGCATGTCCACGCGCGTGAACCCGAGGGAATCGGTGAACCGCAGAATGCCGGCGAAGTTGTCGCCTGGATTACCAGTCATCGCCGAGCGATTCACCCCAATGAAGATTTCAACCTCCGAGCCCACCTGGCCCGCGGCCGCGAGCGACCAGGAAAGGCCGGCGTCCAAATTCGTGTAGGCATAGGTGAGGTTGTTGGTATTCAGGCCAGCCCGCACGATCAGGGGTGGCGGGTCGATGATCGGCGACTGCCCAAACGGCGGCGGCTCGCTGCCGAGTTGCTGCGCCGTCACGACGATGGGAGTGTTGGCGAGATTTCGGAGGCGAAACTGAGTCTGCCCCTTGGTCGTGCCAAAGCGCAGGCCGCCGCTGTCGAGGTTCACGATTTGGAAAGGCCCGAAATACTGGTTGTAGGTTTCGCCCGCGCGAATCCAGTAAGCCTGGTCGCGACGCACGGGGGTGGTACGCAGCGAGAACAGGCGCGCGGGATTCGTCGCGCCGAACTCGCCGCCTTGATAGCGATAGATCTCCGCTGTCTGTTGCAACAGCGGCGCGCGCTGGAGAAAACTCTCCCAGGACGGCGGCGCACCGGGCGATGCCGGGAAACCGATGAAGTTCAATCCCGACAACGACCACTTGTTCAGGGGCAACAGTGGTTTGCCTTTGACCTTCCAATCATAGTTAAGATTGCCGGCCAGGCGGACCAGATAGGCGCCGTTTCCAGCGAGTTTCTGCAGCGGCGAATTGACGCCGAGCGCCCGCGTCCACTGAATCCACTGGCTGCCCGCCGAGGTGGGGTTCACCGGTGAATCGACGAATTGGCCAGTCGGCAGCGCCGGCTGCCAATACCAAACCTCCTGGATGGGATTGAACTGGTCACTGGCGATGAGGGCGTTCAGGTTCGCGTAGGATGCGTCCACGTGCAGGAAGACGGAGTTCCAGCCGGGCTTCAAGGAGTTGGTTTGCGTGAGCCATTGGGCGCGGGCTCCCGGCGTGAGCGCGGACAGGCAAAGCGCGGCGATCCAGACAAGATTCCGTGGGCGGTTCATGGTGGTTTCAGGTTCCGGCCGGGGGAGCGTTGATAAGACTGACCAACTGCGCGATGTTCTCCTTGGCCACAAAAGCCAGCGCCCCGGCGCGCATTGCCTGTTCGCTGAATTCCGTTTCGGTGAATTGGGAAATCACAATAACGCGGGCAGTTGGATCAAGCTTGCAGATGGCTTCAGTCGCCTTCACGCCCCCCATGCCGGGCATGCGCATGTCCATGACCACCCAATCGGACCGCTGGGCCGCGAACATCGTCACGGCTTCCTCACCCGAGCTCGCTTCGGTGATTTCCATTTTCATGGCCTCAAAAATCTGCCGCACCGTCTGGCGAAATCCCGCATGGTCATCTACGACCAGCAGTTTGAGCAGAGCGGTTTGCGGCACGACGCGAGAATGAGGTTTAGCTCCGTTCCGGTTAATCGTAGGGAACACGTAGATACATCTAAGAGTGAATACGTAGCTGAAGAACCGCGGGAAGATCGACCTGCGGATCCAATTCGGAGGGTTTCGCCGACGGACGGACGCCGAATCATTCCACTACCCGGCCGCCGGCGACGGCGAGGTGGATTGGAGCAACCCTCGCCCCCAACTCGTCCAGTAACCGGCAGATCGCGACCACCTTCCGGCCGGGGAATCTCTTGGCTGGCAAGCTTACGATCCCGAAAAGTGCGATCGTGAGGTCAATCTGTTATTGCGCCGGAAAAATCTTTCTGACAACAATGGTGGCGTTCGGAATGGTGGATGGGGTCGTAGCTCAGTTGGTAGAGCGTCTCGTTCGCAATGAGAAGGTCGCAGGTTCGAATCCTGTCGGCTCCACCATGCCACAACAACGGTTTTCTGATGTTATTCCTGCGACTGCACAGCGTCGCTTCAACCTCACTGTCAGCCTTCCAAATCACTTTTGCGTGAACGGAAGCAATCCGGAACGACGCCCGAAAGCACAAATGGCCGGCGCCATTGCTGACGCCGGCCAAATTGGCCCCACTATCGCGTGGTGAGCTTGTGGTTTTGCGAACCCTCAATATTTCAATGTTACCTTGCCGCCTGATACCGAGAGATTACTGATCGTGAGCGATGTTGGCGCACTCAAGCGGTAAAAGCGCGCCTCGCCGGGGGCGGAAACCGTGATCGTCCGGTTGCCGGCATCCACGATTGCATCAAGTTCTTCGGTGAACGGGCCTGCCACGGTCGCGGAAGATAAGAGGTGAATCATGGCTGGCGCCGGAACAAACAGGATGTAGTTGATCGCCAGTTTGGCATTGTCCTGGCCCGGGGTGCCCGCCATCGTCAGCCGCATTGTCTTGGGGCCGGACAGATTGAGCGCCACCGGTGAGCCGAGGTTGTCAACCAAGGGATGGTATCGGTAGTTGTAACGTGTAAACTGGTTGGGAATCGCGAACCTGCCCAGATTGGTTGTGGTTTGACCGGTCACCGTCGGATTGGTGATAACCTCGTCGAGCAAGACAGTGCTTGCCCCCAACGCAGCAACCCGCAAGTAGGCATTGTAGATGCCGCTATTGAAGGTGCGCGTGTAATTGAGCCACTCCCCCGGTTCGGTACGGTGGATTACGTACTCGAGCATGTTGTTGGTGGCATATTGACTGCGCACATGGTCGCTGAATCGGTCATCCCCAAACGGGTCGCTCGCGTCCTCGAGTTCTGGAAACATGCCTTGCGAGTGGCCGACCGGATCGGCAGGACGGTATTCAGGCGCCCACAAGAACTCCGGACTGCCCAGGTTATCGTGAAAATCCACGCCTTCGACCCCAGCCATCTTGAAGTAACCCACCCCGTCGGGTGCGATTGGGTCCGCGAACAGATCGTATCCGGAAAGCGGTATGGGATCGAGTTGATGGACGCCGTTGCTGTAATTATAGTTTTCAGCTTCGATGATTTTGACCTCCGCCGACCCAAGGTAAGCCTCCGAGAAGGTGTCAAACCAGAAGGTGTTGGTCGCTTTCTTGAGGCCCGTCACATCCTGCACTTCGATTTGGCCGCTGTAAACGGAGTGGGAAGTTAGGGCGGTCCCTGGCAGCGTGCCCGAGATGTTTTGGCCGTTGGCGGAGAGCACCAACTGGCTAGAGACATCCTCCCCGTTCAAACGCAATTTCGTCGCGGCCGCATTAATGACGTGGGAGGTATAGGTTCGGGCCGTGAACCGGATGCCGCCACTCGGATCGTAAGCGTGCCTGAATCGTTCAGCTGGACTCCGCGTCTCGATGGTCGGCGTTCCGGGAATTGGATGCGCCAAGGCGGGCATGGTTGCCGGATTTGAGTTGTACTGGCCAATTTCGTAATTGTCCACGGTCACGTCCGTGACGCCGTCGTCACTCCGGCTGTAACTCATGAGCCCGCAAAATCCATTTGTATAGCTGACCGCCACGTCATCGGCTTCCATCTCAATGAGCGGTTTGGAGAGATCCAGCAGGTCATACACCTGGACTTTGAAGTGAAAGTCTGTGCCGGTGAAAACGATTCGGGAAGCCTGGCCCGATGGCAGGGTAAACGCGGCGATCGCCAGTTGCTCCGTGCTAAATGGCGGGGAAAGTCGACTGAGCTGCAACTGACCCTGCCGCGGACTGGCTGGTGAGTCGCCCCATTGCGCGACATTGTAGTTGACGATGTAGCCCGAGGCACCGCCCGGATCGTCAATAATGAATCCCCGAGCCAGCAGCGCAACGGCCTGATTCTTGTCGGCCCAATCCACAACGTCAACCGCCATGTAGAAGTTCGTGTATTCAGTTGTCCGGTGCCAGATGGCGACCGCCGGTGCGCGTCCCGGAACCGGGTTGGCCTGAAGGCGTAAGCCTTTGCCAGTGCCCGTGGCCGGAAAGGTGGTCGTGACCAAGGCGTTGGTCATTTGGGAAAGCACCCAACCGGCGGCAGTGAAGTCAGCGCTGGTGACGTAACTGTCGAAGTTGTCCGTTTGTGCCTGGACGAATGTGGGCACCGTGATGAGCGCCGCGAGCGCCGTCGAAAACGCCGCCGGCGGAACCAGAGGGTATGTTTTCATGATGTTTGGTTTGTTATGATGATTTGTTCTTTCTGGTGACTGGGTGGATCGGGGAAATCCCGTTGACTGGAAGACCCGCGCGTTTCATTCCGGTAGTTCCAACCAGCCGGGATTCAAACTCGAACGAAAGCGCCAGGAATCGGTCAAGCCGTCAGTCCCTGACCGGCGAGCTTTCCGATACCGCTTCGCGAGTCAGTCCTGTCATGGCGGCACCGGCACTGCGTTTGCGGATGGCAAAGTCCACAACCCCTCGGATGAACCCGAGGCCATAGCCAAAATGGTAGCAGCAAAACGCCAGCGGCAAGGCCGGCAGTAACTTCCATTTCGTCCGCGCGGCGGTTTGTAACGATGCCACCCCGAGCGCCAGGATGTAAAGGAACACGAGCGCCAGCAGACCGATCCACGCGGGCCAAAGGAGCCAGGACGAAATCGCTCCCGGCAACAGGGGCGCGGGCCACCAGGAAGCAACCACCAGGCAAAAGCTGCAAATCAGACAAAGCAAAAGGAGGGTCATAACAAAAAAGCCCGGGACCAAGTGTCGCAAGGCGGCTGGTTTTCCGTGCTTCCGAATCACCTGGACCTTCCAATAGCCGTATTGCAGGTATTGATTGAACAGTTGCCGAAGCGAAGTCCGCGAGTGGTACCAGCTGCGAATTTGCGGGCTTTGCCAGATCCGTCCGCCACCCCGAAGGATGCGCAGATTATGTTCATCATCCTGGTTCCTCGCCAGTGACTCATCGAAGTCCCCAAATCGTTGGAACACTTCCTTTCGCCAGCAACCCAAGTAGACGCTATCCACCTCCCCTTCATAATGCGCTTCATGACTCCGCGCCCCGCCGGCGGCAAAACGCGACTGAAAGGCCGCGGCGATGGCTTCGCCCACGTAACTGGTCGCTTGGGCGACCCACGGACCTCCAACGTTGTCAGCGCCGGTCCGGCGAAGAACTGTAACGCACTGGCGCAGATAATCGGGCGCATAGCGGGTGTGGGCATCCATCCGGACTAGGATCCGCCCGGAAGCGGCGCGAATGGCTGCGTTCAGGCCTGCGGCCGTCAGTCGCGCGGGATTGTCAATGACCCTGACTCGCGAGTCGGCCCGGGCGATCTCCGCCAGCATTTCGCGGGTGCCATCGTCGGACATGCCGTCGGCCACCACGATTTCAAACCCGCCCTCCGGCTCCGCCTGGGCCAGGATGGAAGTGAGGGTCTCACGGATGTGCAGCGCCTCGCGGCGGCAAATCAGGATGATGGAAACGAGCGGGGCCGGCGCCGGCCTTCCGGGCCCGGGACTCGACTCGACCTGTTGGGATTCTTCAGCCAACACCGAAGTTGCGGGTTGTTGCCGGAGGTTGACGGTTCGGCATCGTTGCCCGTGTCGGGCGGTGTTCCCCGGCCAACCCGGCAGTTTGCTTCCAGCGAGCGAGGGTATCGCGATAGAAACGTTCAAGCTTCAGGGCGATGTTCTCCACGCTCAGTTCCTGCATTGTTGTCCGCGCATTCACCCGGGCGGGCGTCCGTTGCACCAACGCCAATTTCGCCGCCAAATCCGCGGGCTCTGCCGCCGCAAGGTGACAACCCACCAGGCCCTCGATGCGTTCCGCGACATCGCCGACGTCCACCGAAACCACCGGCAACCCGCACGCCAAGGCTTCCTTCACAACGGTGGGTGAACCCTCCTGCGCGGACGTCACAAGCAAGGCGTCACTCGCGTTCATCCAGATCGGCACCGCGGCGTTCGCGATGCCGTGCATGAAGTGCAGTTTGGTGCAACCTCCGGAACGGTTCAGTGCTTCGACTGCTGCGGACGCCAGCCACGGCCGTTTCACCGGGTCACCATTATTGGAAGCAAACAAAACATGGAAAACCCGTTCGGCCCAGCCAAGCTGATGCTGGCACGCGCGCTTGTCCATCGGCTGGAAACGGTCAAGGTCAATGCCGCACGGAATGACCCGCACTTTTGATGCATCGAGACCGGCGGGCAAGGCAGGCTTTAATCGCGACGCGACCAGCACCACGCCCTGCGCGGCACCAGCAGCCCGCCGCGAACACCGAACGCCATAATGGGAAATCCACCTGCGCCAGCGACCGGAAAAATTTTCCCCCCACAAGTCCGACCCGTGGAAGGTGACGATCGTGGGGCGGCACGAATTCCAACGGGTCACCCGATCGGCCATCACTCCACCGTACATGACGTGAACGAGGTCCGGCGTGGTGGCTCCCACGGCGGCGCTTAATGGTTTACGCATCCGCCAATAGGCAACCATGCCGCGCGTCATGCGATCCACGTAATGGACATCCACCTTCAAACCGACGTCGCGCAAGCCTTTGACCTGCTGCTCGACAAACACCCCGAGGGTGGGGTGAGTGTGCGTCGGATACATGTTCGTGACCGCAAGAATGGAAAGCGAATGCGACATGGCAGGGTTGGCCCGGCATTCAGCTGGCGGGCGATTCCACCCCAGCCATCTCGGCCTGGGCCGGTCGCCGGGCAAGCGCCAGCTCGTACAACGCGCTCAACATGGGCGGCAAGCGATCCAACGAATGGTTGATCGTCACATAGGCCCGCCCCTGCTGCCCGAGCGACAACCGCAGTTGCGGTTCCTGAATCAGTCGCTCCAAGGCCACACAAAGGCCCTCATCATCATTCTTCTCCACGAGGAAACCGCGCTCGCCCGGCCGGACAATCTCCGGCACGCCACCCACGTTGGTGACAACGACCGGCAGGCCCGCCGCCATCGCCTCCAGCACCACATTGGGGGTGCCTTCATACTCCGAGGTCAGCACGAATACATCGGCTTGCCGATAGACCGGAGCCAGGTCCGGCAGGCTGCCGCAGAACTCAATCGCCGACGACGGCAACTCCAGGGACTCGGCGTGCGCCCGCAATCGCTCCTTGAGCGGACCATCACCCACGATCGTGCCGTTGACCTCACACTTCAGTTTCCGCCGCAGCCGCGCGACCACCGAAATGAAACGGTCGAACCGCTTTGATGGAACCAGGCGGCCAACGGAAAGCAACCGGAACGGACCTGGGGGACGGCCCGTCGGCGGGCTAAGCCAGGCAGTGTCCAGCACATTGGCGAGGAGAAAAAGGCGGGCTGCGGGCACCCGTCGGGCCGCGGCATACTGCAGGGCCGCCCGCGAATTGGCCGCCAGCACCTGGGGCGAGTGCAGGTTGATCCAGCCGCCGACCCGACCGCAGTCCCGGACATCCATCAGTCCGTTGCTGCGCAACGCACCGATGCTGACACAACCCAGCATTCGGGCCGCGACTCCGGCGTAAGCGTTCATGTAGAAATGCTGGCTTTGGATGATCGCCGGCGGGTCCTGGCGCAGCACCGTCATCACGCGAAGCAGGCGACCCAGCCGGGACTTTGCCCGGCCCACCGGGGTCACGGGCACCCCCAGAGCCTTGATGCGGTCTTCCCAGAATTCATTTGGCTCCAAACACAGCACCCGTGGCGCCGCCCCACTCCAACGCAAGGTTTGGAGGATATGAAACAGCTGGCGCTCCGCGCCACCCTGGCCCAGAGTTCCGGCCAGGAAACACACTTTGAATTGTGAGAGATTTCTCACCGGTATGAATGATGCAATGGCCGCCCGCCAGGATTGGCGCTGCCGCCCGTATTTAACCAGCAAAGCTTTCCGGCGCGATGGACCTGGTCCGGCGCGAGCGCTTGTCCGTTGATGGCAACGGTCAACTCCGGCAGACCCTCTGCCAGATGCAGACAAAGCCCGTTCACGCCGGCAAGATCCACGGTCTCCCAGCCAAAGATGGGATCGTCCACGCCATCCAGATCAACGATCAATCTCCCACACTCCCGCCGGCAGCTTAGGCGAAGAAAGGTTCGCCGTCGCGTCCACTCCAGCAGCTTTGCTGTCGAAGTGACCCAGATCCGGCCAGCCGCCTGCCATTGCCGGAGCAACTCGAAGCGTTTGATCGTCGCATCCGGGATGGGAAATGATCGGGGATGCGTCCAGTGAACGTAAAGGATGCAGGTGCCGCCGGAAGCGCAGAGTGATTGCAGATTGGCATCGTTGATCAGGAGCGATGCGTCAAAACCATCCGCCGAGGCCCGCAAGTAGGCCTCGCCGCCAAAGCCGCCGAGGGGCTTGCCATAGCAGCGATCGAAGCGGTAGTAACGCACGCCATCGTCCATGGTCACCGGCCGCAAAATCGTCGCGCGACGGTTCATCATGCCTTCGGGCAGGGCGATGCGGTTGCGGTGCAGATCGTCCATGTTGAGCCAGACATAGCGAATCCCGTTCGCGGCAAGCAGATCGTTTATGTAATGGGGACTGCCGGGCGTATCGCCCTGATAACGTGCGAAGGCATTGTGCAAGGGAAGCGGATGACGGCCGAGCAGCGGCCCAAGCACCTTGCGGCCGGCCAACCGGATCAGGCGAACGACCGGGTCCGGTTGCAAACGGTCCGGGCAAATCCCCGTCGGCGTCACGGGCAGCGAATGGTTGATCCACACCCTCGGCTTGGCGACGTGCTCGCCTTCACACCAGCCAAAAAACTCCTCCAGGAGCGGGAGCAGTTGCTTGCGGGTGTGGTGCAGGAAAGCGTGGAAAGAATCAAGACGCCCCGCTCTGAGTTGCTGTTGGATGAAGTGGCCACAGTCCTCGCCGTCCTGTCGGTCAAACTGGAAACGATCCTCGCCGGGCAATTGCCGATACAGGC
>CAZIJO010000007.1:29588-65146 GCA_964539515.1 uncultured Bifidobacterium sp.
CGAAGCTCGTTTTAACCCCAACCAGGAAAAACGAATCGGCCAGGTCCAGTCCCAGCGCCCGAACTCCCCCGGGCTCGCGGTCAATGCGCTGGCAATCGGGGCTGAGGCCAAGAGTGCGCCCTTCCGGGGTGTCAGGCAGGATCACGCCGGAGCCGCAAAACAATGCGTGAACCGCGCGAAAGCGCGCGAGGCTCGCACTGTCGATGTCTGACGCCACTGTAAACGCCGCTTCAAATGGGTAGGGAAATTTTCCCAGCGTGACCAATTCAGCTTCGGCAAGGGTGACCCGCGGTCCGCCGTTCGTCCGGGCCTGATCGGTTTGCCGGCACGGGTGCATCGTCTTCGGAGGCGCTGGCTCGTTGAGCGCTCCCCGAGACAATGCGACCGGCGAGAACAAGGCATAACGCAGCATCACGGGATGGAAGTCGGTCTCGCAACTGGTGCGCCGGATGGCGAAGGCGGAATCACCCTGCAGCGTCAGCCCTGCTTGGGCCGTGAGAAACGAATCGTATCCCAGCCTTCGCGCCATCGGCGGATGCAGTTCCGGGTCGAAATCGCGATAGACCTTGCCCCACGGACAGCAAAAGTGCCGGCACGGGCGGGATAGTTCGGTCTCGATGATTTGTTTGGAAAGCATGAGCTCCTGCCGGGCGAATTCGGGAGTCAGGTTGGTCAGCCGCTGATGGGAGTGAGTATGCGAACCGATGCTAAAGCCCGCCGCCGCGATCTGCCGGCACTCATCCCAGGAGAGGAACTCGAAGGCGCCGGGATATCCAGCCCAGGACCGTTCATAGAACGGCGCAATCTGGTCCCGGTCCCGATCCAGGTCCAGGCCGATGTATTTCGTGGGAAGGAAGAACGCCGCCGGAATTTCCAGTTCCTTCAAAATCGGCACCACGTTCGTGAACCCGTTCTTGAACCCATCGTCGAAGGTCAGGCAGAAGTAGCGCCCGCCAATCCCCGAACGGGAGCGCATTGCCGCCACCGCTTCGTCCAGACTGACATAATCTCCGTGCTGACGAAGAAACGCCAACTGCCGTTGAAACACCTTACGCTGGTCGTCGAGCACCCAGTGATAAAGCAGAAACTGAATCCACTCCTTGTCCGCCGGAATGCGAGCGAAACGACCCAGCGCGACATAGGCCAGCCGCCGGGCCTGGGCCTCAACGCGACGGCTCAGGGTATCTCCGCTGCTCAGGTCGGATTCGCAGCAGAGCCGTGGAGTCAGGGTATGGTGGTGAAACTTCACAGCGTGCTTTCCACCATAGCCGGGGCGGCGGTCAGCGAACCGGCCCGCTGGGCCACCCGGTTGAGGAGGTCCTCCAGGATTAGATCCTGAGGCCAGAAATGTCCCGCGTGCCAGCGAAACGCCCGATCCCAATAACCCGGGCAATCGTACACCGGCGAAGCCACGGAGCAGTAACTGATTTCGCAGATCCGGGGTTCGCGGTTGACATCAAAGAGGAAATCGCAGGCCAGGCTTTGGCTGCCCAACTTCTCCGCCACACGGAACGCGATTTGGATGCAGCGGCGATCCACCCGCTCCGGCTCAAAAAAGCAATCGCCGCTGCCCGAGGCCCGGAAGTCGTTGGGACGGTTGCGGCGCATGGCGCCGAAGGCGCGGTCGCCGATGATGGTCACCCGGGTGTCAAAATCGTTCCCCGGCATGAATTCCTGGAAGAGAAGGTAACCCCGCTGGCGAGGAGCGTAACGGCGGTGCTGCAGCGTTTCAGCAATACTACGGGGGACGCGCTTGAGTTTGGCATAGAATTCAGCCCAACTTCCGGCGTGGCGCAGGCGGGCGGACGCGTCGTAGAGGTAGCCGGCGCTGGCCGGGAAGCCGACGCCGAACGCGCGCCGACAGATCGCCTCGGCCTGTTGGCGCGAGCGCACGAGCCGGACGTTTTCTGAACCGGCACCGCAACGCAGCTTAAAAACCTTGGGCCACGCGGTGCCGGCCAGCCATTCCAACGCCCTGGCCTGATCCGTGAATATCCAGGTGGGAATTAGAGGCGCGCCGATGGCTTCAAGCAGATACTTCTGTGCCACCTTGTCATCGTAATGCCAGCACGTGGCGGAGTTGGGAAACACGACGTGCCCAGCCTGCTCCAGGGCGGTGATGATCTGCCGCGCAACCAACGGCTCCGCCAGGCTGACGAGTGTCCAGTGCCAGAGAACCGCGCTGAGACCCGCACATTGCGGCACGATGTCGGAGGCAAGACAGTTCAACTGCCGGAAGGGAACCTCGTGCTGGCGACACCACTCCATCCAGCGATCGGAGTAACTGCCGGCAGCATCGTGAATCCCGATCATGGCAGGATTAATGGGACCGGAGGTTGGTCGTTGAGGTGACACGGGAGTGGGCTGGTCCTTCAAGCTTGAGCAACCGCCAGATGAACAGAATGAGAAAAATGTTGAAGCCGGCGCCGACGATACTGAAGGTCACGATGGTCGGGAGCGGAGCCAGATAACGCCCACCCAGCACCAGAACCGTGAGACGCGACAACAGCAACCCCAGATCGAACAGGAGCAGATTGCGTTGCTGCCGCAGGATGCGGCCGACCAACGCCGCCGGCAGGTTACAAAAGCCGGGGACCAACCATATCAGCAGCCATCGCGCATAGTCGCCCGCCAACACCCAGTGGCTGCCGAAGACCAACCCAAATAACTGGGGGGCGAATACAAAACCAATGGCCGCCGGCACCAACGAAAGGCCTAGCAAGGTGGCGGTGGTTTTTACGAAGAGTCCCCGCAGGTCCCCGCCCTCATTGCGCACTTCACTGAGTTTTTGGAACAATACCTGGCGCAGGGACGTCAGGATGAAATTCATCGGGAGTTGGAGCACGCGGATCGCGAATGCGTAGGTGCCGCCGATGGCCGCACCGAAATAGTAGATGAGCAGGATCACCGGTGCCCCTTGGGAAGCCGCGTTCAGCAGGTTTTGTGGCATGCTGAAAAAGGCAAACGCCCTATGCTCGCGGGCGGCAACCAGGATGGACTCGCGCTTCCAGCCCGCGCGGAGGGCGGCGCCGTCTTCCCGAACCACCCAAAGGAAGAGGCCAATGCTGGCCAGGATATCGCCGAACAATCCGCCCCCGACCAACCCGCCGGCCCCCCATCCCGCCGCCCCAGCCGCGGTCTGTCCCGAATTGGCCGTCAGGGCGCGGCCGACTTGGACGGTGGCGGCCCGCTTGAAAGCTTTGCGTCGGGCGCACCACGCCGTCAGGGTCTCGTTGAGGCCGGTCACAAGGGCGGCCAGCGGGACCAACCAAAGCCATCCATTCAGCTGCCGAGGGTCGAACAACCCGCGCCACGTGGAGGGGAAAAACACCCAAGGCAGGCTGAAAAGCAGCGTGATGGCCACGGTCGAAACCATGGCGGCCCAGAAGATCCCGGCAGCCTCCTGATGCCTGCCCGGGAGCATGAGCGCCTCGGAGTATTGCAGCGTCACCACGGCACTAAGCACCCCGGCGACCGAGAGGAAGGTGCCGTAAACGCCGAATTCATCCGGACCGTAGAGCCGGCTCAGGACCGGCGAAAAGCAAATTGTCAACAGTTGCGCCAGGCCCGTGCTGGTCATGACCACCAGGACATTCTGGAAGAACCCGCGCTGACGTATTCGCGCCAGGTTCATCTGTCCCAGAAGCTCCCGGGTAAGGCCTAATGGAACGCTCAAGGGCATGCGGCAACTGCAATCAGGGGGAGGACGCCATTTCAGCCAGCCAGTAATCTGGCCAGGCGGGGGACGGATCAAGCGTGCGAGGGTCGCGAACAAGATACGGCACGTATTGGAATGCACCGGCATCAAACGCCCGAGGGCGCTCCCGGCCGAAGAAATCAACGGGTGGCAGGCACCCTTCCGTGGCCACGCCGCGCGCCATACTGTCGGGAAGGAGCCAGAACAAGCCCCGGTTCGCGCTGACAAATCCAGGAAACGCCGCCGTGACATCGTGGTCACCGCGGCGTCTGCCCGAGGCGGAGATCAGGTTGTAATCGGCCCGAATCTCGGCGCCGGACTCGGCACAGAAAATCCGCCGCGCGCTGGGGCCGAGCAGGATGTTGTTGCTGGCGCACAGGATGCCCCCGTTGGCGCGCAGGACGTAACGGTCGGAGATCAGGGTATTATGGAAAACATAATTCGTTTGACCGGTGGGCGACCAAACCGTGAGCGCGTTGCGGTTGCCATAGACCAGGTTGTTGTAAAACTGCCCCTCCGCCGAGCTTGCAGGAGCGTCAGCATAAAACTGGCAACCGTAGCACTGGTTCCAGCGAATGACGTTGCAGCGCACGACATTGTTGGTGCCGCTCAAATAGATGCCGTGATCGAACACCGGATCAGTGCCATTGTGTTCGATCAGATTGCGTTCCAACAGCGTGGCGCGAGTCCGATGAGCGGAAATCCCCTGCCGCGCCGAGTTGTGAATCCAACAGTTGCGAACGATGGCCTGGCTGCCGACCTTTACGCCATCGATCGCCGAGCCAACCACCTGCAACCCGTCAATCACCACGTTGCTTACGCCATCCGCGACGTAAATGCCATGTGCCGGCGAGCCTTGGATCACCGCCTCCCACTTGCGCTGGCTGCGGATAACCGTCGGCTGCCCGGTCGAGCCGGAGCGTTCCACAACGACCGCCTCCGGGTAGGTGCCTGGCATCAGCGTGATGCAATCGCCACCGGCTGCGTTAGCCAGGGCAAATCCGACCGACGGCCACGGCGATGTCTCCGTGCCGCTGTTGGTCGGGCTGCCAGAAGGAGACACGAAATACTCGGTGGCGCGAGCGTCCAGTTTCAGGCAGACCGCCAAGCAAAGCAGGAGAATCGGCGGGAGGCTTTTAGCGCAGAAGGTCATTTAAGTTGAAGCAGCCAGATTTGCAGGCCAAGTCCTGACTCACGGCCAGCGCACGCGATAGAAACGTCCGGGATGATTCGTCCACTGCGGATCGCTGAAATAGGAGGAGCCACCCGCGAGGGTGTTGGTGCCCACCGCCAACCATGTCGGCTGGGCGAGGTCCGTACCAGCCTCCACTACGACAGTGACACCTCTGGCCCAACTGATGGTGAATCCAAATTGATTACTGCGCACACCAAAGCGGCCATCGCTGGTCAGCACTTCTGGCTGCCAGAGTGCGGTTGGACGACCAGCAAACACGGGTTCCCAACCTGTGGCAAACGGCAGGTAATAGACGGTCGCCGGACAGTCTTGGGAGAACGGAGACCAATCAGTCGTGGGGCTGTTCCCTTGGAAATAGAGCCCGGCCAGGCTGGGGCAAGAATCGAACACTCCGTTGCCGATGCGGGCGACACCGTCGCCAATGGTGACGTTGCCGAGGTTCGCGCAATTCTCGAACGCGAAGTCGTCCATGTTTGTGACGGCATTGGGGATTGTGGCGTCCGAAAGGCTCGTGCAGGTCGAGAAAGCCGAATTCCCAATGGTTGTGACGTTTTCGCGAAGCGAGGCGTTGGTCAGGTTGGTGCAGGAATAGAACGCAAACCCACCAATGCTGGTAAGGCTGTTGGGGAAGGCGACACTGGTCAGTTGCGCGCACCGATAAAACCCATGGTTTCCGATGCGGGTAACGCCTTCGGGGATGGTGTAGGCCCCGGATTTGCCTCCCGGACATTGGATAAGCGTCGTCTGGCCCAGATCGAACAAGACGCCCTCAGCGCTCCGATAAAACAAGTTGAGGTCAGCCACCGTGATTGCGGCCAGGCTGGGGCAGGAGGAGAACGCCCGGTCCCCAATGTGGGCCACGCGGTTCGGAATCGACACGCTCGTCAGGCTGGTGCACGAATCAAATGCAAAGGCGCCGATGCGCGTGACCCCGTCGCCCATGCTCACCTGGTTCATGCGGGTGCAAAACGAAAAGGCATTGTCTCCAATGTGGGTGACGCTGTCGGGGAGCGAGATGCTGGTCAGGTCGGTGCAGTATTCAAACGCATCGAGCCCGATGTGGGTCACGCTACTCCCCAAGCTAACCCGGAGGAGCCTGGTGCAGAACGCAAAGGCACCGTCCCCGACGCGGGTCACCCCATTGCCGAGGGTGACATTGGTCAAGCTGGTGCAGTGCTCGAAAGCATCGTCGCCGATGCTGATTACGCTGTCGGGAAGCGATAGGTCAGTCAAGCCGGCGCAGCCGGAGAACGCCGCGCTCGCAATGCTGGTGACGTTCAGGGGGATGTTGTAGCCCCCGGGTTTGCTCTCCGGATATCGGATTAACGTGGTTTGGCTTTGGTTGAATAGGACCCCATCCACACTGCGAAAGGCGGGGTTGAGCGCACCGACGGTTATGGCGTCCAGGCTCGGGCAGGCGTGGAACGCGAAACTTCCGATGTTGGTGACGCCGGTCCCGATCGCGACGGTCATCAAACTGGCACAGTTTTCAAACGCATCCTCCCCAATGCTCGTAACGCCATTGGGAATCAGCACGCTGCGGAGACTGGCGCAGTTCTCGAATGCGAAGTCGCCGATGCTGGTGAGGGTGCCGGGGAGTCCGAGGTTGGTTAGACTGGTGCAGAACGCGAACGCTGCGGCATCGATGCGCATGACCGCTTCCGGGATCGTCACCTGTTCCAAGCCGGTGCAGAAACTGAATGCCCCCGCGCCAAGGTGGGTTACCTCGTTCCCAATGGTGACGCTCCTGAGGCTGGCGCAGTTCTCGAACGCGTATTCCCCGATGCCGGTGACCGGCAAGCCGTTGATGCGGTCAGGGATGGTCACCATTCCACCCGGGCCCGTGTATCGAGTGATCGTGACGACACCGTCATTGATCAGATAATTGTAATCCTGAGCCTGCACCGCGCCGAAGGTTGTAACCAGTGAGAGCAGTTGCCAGGGTCGCAGCGGTGTGGCGGCGGCAGCGACAAAACGCCAGCCGACCGTGCCCACGCGGGAGATCACCAGCCTCGTCTTCCGCAGACGCCATTGCGCGATTTCATCGCAACTCTTCATGGACCACTTTGGCACCTTTACGGTTTCAAGATTAAATCGATGACAGGGGGTGCCGGGTGTGGTTACTCGAACGGCTGAGCCCAGTTAGTTTGGACTTCCCTGTCGACGAAAACGCCCATAAGCACTCGATCCGTCTGGGGAAGCAACATTGGTGAGCCAGTAGTCCGGTCGTTCCGGCGACGGGTCCAGCGTCCGGGTGTCACGGGCCAGGTCGCCCCGGAAGGGAAACGCGCCGACACTCAATACCCTGGGTCGTTTCCGGCCGAAGAAATCCACCGGAGGTGGCATTCGTTCCTCGGCCGAACCCCAGGCCGGGCTGCCCGGCCGCAGCCAGAACAATCCCGTGCCCGGATTCACAAATCCAGGATCGCTGGCAACCACGTCATGCGGGCCCCGTTGTTGTGCGCGGATGGTGGTCAGGTTGTGATCGGCCCAGATCTGCGCCCCATGTTCCACGCAAAGGATTTGCCATCGTTTGACGCCCACCAGGATGTTGTTGGTGACACAAAGCGTCCCGTATTCCGCAGCCACGACATACCGGTCGGAAAGCAGGGTGTTGTTGAAAACGTAGTTCGTCTGGCCGATGGGCGACCAAACGGTCAGGGCATCACGGTTGCCATAAACCAGATTGCAGTAAAACTGACAGTCAGCGGAACTGTTTGGCGGATCCGCATAAATCTGGCACCCATAGGTTTTGTTCCACCGAATGACATTGCCCCGGACGACGAGGTTGGTCCCGCTGACATACATCCCGTGGTCGAGAGTCGGATCCGTGCCATTATGCTCAACAAGATTGTACTCGATGACCGTCCGGCGCGTGCGATGGGCGGCGATACCTTGGCGCCTCGAATGGTGCACCCAGCAGTTGCGTACCGTGGCGGCACTGCCGACCTTTACCCCATCGATCCCGGCACCCGCCACCTGCAACCCGTCAATTACCACGTTGGTGACCCCGTCGGCGACGTAGATTCCGTGGCTGGGAGATCCCTGGATGATCGCGTCCCATTTCCGCCGGCTGCGAATGACCGTGGGGTACTCCGCCGTTCCCGAATGCTCCACGACAATGGGCGCGGAATATGTCCCCGGCAGCAAGGTAACAATGTCGCCGCCGGCCGCATGAGTGAACGCGATGGCGACCGACGGCCAAGGGGCAGATTCGGAGCCATTGTTGGTACTGCTGCCACCGGGCGCCACGAAGAACTCTCGAGGGGTGGCGGGCAGATGCCCCCGACCAGCCAGAAACATCCAGGCGGCGAGGAACCAAAAGAGCTTCAGCTGCATGCGCATCCCCCGGCCACCGGCTCAATTACTCAGGACGAAGCGACGCGGCGCTGACGGCAAACTGGAGTGCTTGCTGCCGTCCGATATTCTGGCGTGCCGCCCGAGCTCGAACCCATAGCGCGAAGTCGGTATGACCGTCAGCAGCAGGAGGATCATTACCGCCTGCTTGCTCTTGTAGCTGACATAACCAAAATCGGCGAGGAGCAGCATCAGCACAAAAACACCGCAGTAAATCCCCAGCAACCGGGGCGCGCGCGACGCCCGGATCAACACCTGCGCATACAGGGCGTAGAACAAAAGCACCCCGACCAGGCCAATGTCGCAGAGCAGTTCGACGTAATTGTTGTGGGCATAGGTGCCCTGACCGGAAAGTCCTTGGAACGCGTCGAGGCCGTTGCCGAACAGGGGCGACTGCTTCCACAGTTGGATTCCCTGCCGGATCATTTCCTCTCGGGTTCGGAACGAACTGTCTTCATATTCCAACGTCCGCTGGACTGCCAGATTCTCCCGCCCGTGTTCCAAAACCCACGGTGCCATTATGAACCCGGCCACCCCACCGGTCAGGATCGCAAGCATCACAACCATGCGCCGGCGTCTTCTTGGCACGAGGGCGATGGATTGAATCAATACGAGGACAAGGAAGAAGCAGCCCACGAGGAGTGCTTTGCGCGATCCAGTCACCGCCAGCGCGAACGCCACCGCCCCGAATGCGAAGACGCATGGCAGCACACCGGCCTTGCGCGGCAGCAGCCAGATCATGCACGCGCCGAGGGTCAGTTGGAGCGCCAGTAAGTTGGCGTTGCCCGTGAGGCCCGCAAAACGAAGCGCATCCTCGTCCGGCAGCGGTTCCGGACCAAGACCGGCCAGAACAAGAACGATCTGCAGGAAGCTGCTGGCCACCTGGGCGTAAACCAGTTCCTTGAATCGCACGCCCCCCTTCAGGGCCAAAGCGACGACGATGCCACCCAAAAACGCACTGGCCAGTTGCGCGAACACGTCCAAGGGCGCGGTATCTTGGATGCCCGAAAAACTCCGCAACAGGCAATAACCCAGAAAACCCAGGGGAATAATGATCCACTTCCCGAATCGCAGTTTCCAACTTCCGTAGAAAGAGCCGACCGCCATGAGTCCAGCCAACAAAACCGCCAGCACCAAGGCGGTTGCCGACCACCCCGGGACCTCGATCAGGGTCTGGGAGGCCACGAGGTATCCCATGACGAGGAAGGAGGCCGCACGCAACCACCAGACCCGGGCTGCTTTGGCCCCACCCCGATGCGTTCCCGGGCGGGCGACGACACCGGGCGAAAGGGTTTTGTCAACGGCCAACAGCCGCGGAGCTTTGAGGCTTGGGATCATTCGGCTCCTTGCTGGAGTCCAGGGTGGCGGGCGGATCCGTGTTGGGCGTAAACGGGCGCATGGCGTCAGACGGTCACATTCCGGCGGAGATAGAGGCTGAAGCCGCGCTTCCCCTGCCCCTCAGCGGTTACCGTAAACACCGTTCTTCCCGTACTTACCATGATGCTGATAATCATAGTAGGCGCCATACCCGGCGCGGCGCCGTTGCGGCATCCGGTTCAGGACGATGCCGGCGATCGAAGCCTCGGCGCTTTGCAGCAGTTGGACGCACCGGAACACATACCGACTCGAGGTGTAGGACGCGCGCACCACCAGACATACGGTTTGCGCACTCTTGCACATCAGGAGCGTATCGCTCACGGCATTGATGGGTGCCGAATCGATGACGACACGGTCGTAATCTTGCAGGGCAATTTGAATGAGCGAGGTGAGGCCATCCTGCGCCAGCAGTTCCGCGGGATTGGCGGCGCTCGATCCGCCGGAGATGAAGAACAGGTTGGCGATTTTCGTAGGCTGGACTACCTGATCGAGCTTCTTCTGGCCGGTGAGATAATCCGTGATGCCCACGCTGCTGTTCTGGTGGCCAAGGAGGTTGGCCTCGACGGCAGGTTTTCGCAGATCCGCGTCGATGAGCAGCGTCTTGCGGCCGAGTTGCGCCAGGCTGGCGGCGTAATTGATCGAGCAGAAGGTTTTGCCTTCCGCCGGCATGGCGCTGGTGAATAGAAACACCCGGCGCTCTTCGGTCCGTCCCAGCATGGCGAAAGACGTTCGCAGCGTGCGGAAAGCTTCAGCGACTTCGGACCCTGCATCTTCCGACACCACCAGCCGGGGATCGCCATTCTTGAATCCGCGCATGTTCGGCACCACGCTGAAGACGGACAGACCAAGGATTGACTCCGCCTCGTCCACGGTTTTGATGGAAGTATCGGCGACCCGGAGTCCCATGACGATGAGCACTCCCAGAAAAACACCGGCCAGTCCGGCCATCGCCATGATGGCGGTTTTTCTCGGCGAGACTGGTGACTCCGGCAGATGGGCGGGCTCCACCAGGCGAATGATTCCGCCCTGCTGCGTTTCTTTCGTCACCCAGGCTTCCTTCATACCCTTGAGGACGGCGTCGTAAAGCGTCCGATCCGATTCCACCTCGCGCGCCAGCACACCGTATTGAATCGAGAGTTTGCTCAATTCGAGCGCAGCGGCCTCCTGGGTTTGCATGGCCTCATCGAGGGCTTGCTCGGCGGCTTTGGCACTGTCCAGGCCGGCTTTAAGGGTTTTCACCGCGTTATGAACGGCATTGGTAACATCGACCCGGAGTTCGGCAATTTGGGTCATCGCCTGGATATACTTGGGATGTTTCTCCTTGTAACGTTTGCCCAGCGCGGCGAAGTCGTTCTCCGCCCGGGTCAGGCTGGATTGCAACGCGAGCACAGTTGGATCCCCGGCCACAGCGGGCACGGTCATTAACGCTTCCATATTGGTGCCGAGATTCATTACCTGGGAATACTCCGTCTCCTTGTTGATGCGAACAGATTTGGCTTCCGTGGCCTTGGTGCTCAACTCCTTGAGCTTGGCCACCACCGTGTTCTGGCTTTCATCGAGCGAAGCCGCTTTGGACTCCTCCTTGTAGGTCTGGAGGGCGCTCACGGATTGTTCGAGTTTCTTACGGAGGCGCTCCGCTTCCTTGGCGAGGCTTTCATTCACCAGACCGACGGACATATCCTCCCGCTCGGCGCGCGTGCTGAGGTAGGCGGCGAAAATCGAATTCGCGATCCGTTCGGTGAGTTCGGGCACCCGATGCGTTACCGTGATGTCAATCAGCCGGGTGCCGCGCCGGAGTTTGGTATGGACCATTTTTTCCAGCGCATTCAGGACCCGGGCGTGGTTGGTGACGTCACCGGCTGCCGCGAGGAAACGGGGGTCGGTCCACAGCTGGTTTGTATCCGCAACCCGCTCGAGCAACGGCCGGCTGGTAAGACTCTGGGCCACCGTTTGCAGATAATCCACGGCCTGGATGTCCTGGCGCTGAACCGTCTGCATTCGCAGAATGTTGGGCTGGTCCTGCTCGGCCTGGATGGTCGCAGTTGAGGAATAGAGCACGGGCGCGGTGCGAATGTAGGCATAGCCAACGCCCAGCAGAACCGTCGTGGTCAGAATCACGATCCAGGCCCGCTCGACCAGGGCGTGCCATGTTCGGGCGAAATCGCCGGAATTCTGTGACGAATAACCATAGCCATAGCCATTGCCGTAGCCGGGATTCTCCCGGGATCCCGGAGTCGGGTTGGGGGCGGAGGTGGGATCTTTGGTATTCATTTTACAGCCATTTCTCGCCGACGATGATCACGTCGTCGGGCAAAATTTCGAACGGTTTTTCTTGTTTGTCCACGGCCATTGCCTCGGCGTCCAATTTGATCACCTTGTTCTCGGTTCCGACCGTCCGCTGGACGGTAATCTTGCGCGGATTGCCGATTCGGGTGTAGCCGCCGGCCGTGGCAATGGCTTGCAGGAGGGAAACGGAATCATCGGCCGGCATGTCGTAGGTATTGGGGCGCTGGACCTGGCCGAGGACGGTGAAACGGCGTTTGGCGAACTCGGTCACGTTGAGAGTGACCTGGGGATCGACCAAATAGTCCTTCGCCAGCAGATCGTGAATGATCAAGGTCGCCTTTTCCAGACTGTTGCTGACCACTTTGACGGAGCCAAGCAACGGCATGGTAATGGCGCCATTTTTCCCGATCCGCGACACGGCCGTCAAATCGTCTTCCTGGTAGACTTTGACCATCACCACGTCCCCCTGCCGGAGGATATACTCCGGGGAGGCAGCGGTCATGACTCCAGAGTCCCCAGCCTTGGGGGCGGGCTCGGCTGGGGGACTGTCATCCGCATTCTGCGCCCGACCGTTCCCGGTGAGCGACCAGACGGCGGTGAGGAGCAACAACGAGAGATATCCTGTTCGCATCATAACTTCAGGGGGTTGAGAGTTGCCTTGGCGGCGATGCTTGCGGGCCGCTAGTAGTACCAATGCATCCGGATTCCGACCATGTTATCCACGTACGAGTAGCGAGCGATGTTCGAAGCGTCCTGCCGGTAAATCCAAAACAGCGCGCTACTCAGGTGGCGGTTCCAATCGTATTGCAGACTCGCCCGGACCAGGTAGTAATCGTCCTCCCGGTTGTTGCTGATGCCCGAAGCGAGCCGGACATAGTCGATGCTTTCGTAGCCGCCAGCCAGTGCGGCGCTAATCCGGCCCAGCAGCTGTTGCCGGGCGCTGAGCGTGAAGCCGAGCGCAATGTAGTTGTAGTCACCACTAAAGGCTGGAGTCTCCTGCCGGTAACCCTCCAAGGTGAACGTGGTGGTATCCCGAGGCTGATAGGTCGCCGAGAGGTTGAGGACCGGATTGATGGTGCCGGCTTGACCGGAGTCGTACTGCCGGAACTCGATCCCGGTGGTGCCCCGCAGGTAGACCTTCCCACTGACCGCATAAGTTCCGCGCAACAACAACCGCTGATAGGTCTGATCGGGGCTGCTTTCGGGAAACGCGAACCCAAACGCGGCCCCCAGACCGAGCTCCAGTCGCGCGCCCGCCAGGCGATTGTACCAGTTTTCATTGCGAAACTCCTGGTAGCCCTCGTAGATTTCGTCGGCGTAATCGAGTGCGTGGAATTGCCCGGTCACTTCCGCGTAGCTGCGATCCGTCAACCCGTAGCGCAGCCGCAACCGGGTGTCAAAGACCGACATGGTCACCCGGTCGCCCACCTCGTTATTCTTGACAGTCATCTGCGCGAAATTCTGATCCAACCCGATGGCCAGGCGGGAGAAGGCGTACCCGGCCGACAGGCCGGCAAATTGATCGACGTTGTTATACTCGCTGTGCTCGGTGAAAAAATTCACCGCCGGCGCGTACTCCACTCCCAGAAAGCGTTGGGGCCGGGAACTATCATTCAAGAGCGAGTAGTTAAGGAGGTCGCGGACCTGGGCCAACGTCACGGTTCCGGACAGGTACAAACTGAGGTCGCCCGCCGTGGCGGTGATACCGGGAGTGATCGTCCATTCGACGTCGCTGAGTGGATTGTTTGCGGAGATCAGGAGGTTGTCGTCGTACATCACGCTCAGGGCGGCGCGCGGAAACAGGTCCACCCCGGCCAACCGCAAGCTGGCCTTGGCGGCCGACTCGTCGAGCGCTTCTTGGGAGGCTGCTTCAGGCGGGAGCATAATGTCGTTGGGCGTCAGGGAATCCTGACCGCGGGCGAGGTTGAAACCCAGATAACAGCAAAGCATGCATGCAGGGCGGACGACCAGAGGGAGAGATATGTGCGGACCTTTTTGCACGACGTCACCAATGTTCCCGTTTGCTAACCACCCCGTTGGAGTTTGGTTGAAGATGGCGGCGCGGATCGCGGCACCGCTGGGTGTGACCGCGTTCGAGGCCCGGCTACGAACGTCGCTCCGCGTAGCGCCGCTAGGCGGCCAACGGCGTACCCGAATTCGAAGGCGCAAGCCAAGGCGGGCTGGATGACAACCCAATTCCCTTGGCGCTCGCGGCGACGGCTTGGAGGCTGTGGTTGGCCGAAGACAAGGCGGGCGTATATTCCTCCAAGATATCCTGAAGCATGACCTTAAGCTCGTCCGGCGAGGCCGTATAGAGCGCCTGACTCAACTCATGCAGTTGGGTCCGGATCACGCGGAACTCCACCGGTTCACTGGTCAACCGTTTGATGCGCGGGTGGGCGGTGCCCGTGCAATTGGCCTGCAAATGATGCAATTCCTCGTACAATTTCTCGCCGGGCCGGAGACCGATGTACTTGATCTCGATGTCACGTTCCGGTTCGAGCCCGGAAAGCCGGATCATCTGTGCGGCCAACTCGGCGATCTTTACCGGTTTGCCCATGTCCAGGACAAAAATCTCGCCCCCCTGCCCTTGCGTGCAGCTCTGCAACACCAACCCCACGGCCTCGGGAATGGTCATGAAAAAGCGCACCACCTCCGGGTGGGTAACCGTGATCGGTCCACCTTCCGCAATTTGTCTTTCAAAGATCGGCACCACGCTGCCGGATGAGCCAAGCACATTGCCGAATCTCACCGCCGCAAACTTAGTCCGGGTCGGAAACTCGCGCGCGAACGCCTGCAGGAAGAGCTCGGCCAGGCGTTTACTGGCGCCCATGACGCTGGTCGGATTGACCGCCTTGTCCGTCGAGATCATGACAAACCGTTCGACTCCGTTGGCAAGCGCCAGCTGGGCCAGGCCGGCGGTGCCCAGGGAGTTGTTCTTGATCGCCTCGCCGGGCTGGATTTCCATCATCGTGACATGCTTGTGCGCGGCGGCGTGGAAGATAACGTCGGGATGATACCACCGCAGGATGGTGTTCATCCGCGGCCGGTCCAGGATGTCAGCGATGACGGGCACAATGATGTCGCCGTGGCCAAGCTTGAGGAGCTGCTGTTCAATCTGGAATAACTGGACCTCGGATTGTTCGACCAGGAGCAAACGTCGGGGGTGGAAGGCGGCAATCTGCCGGCAAAGCTCGCTGCCGATGCTGCCGCCCGCGCCGGTTACCAGCACCGTGCGGTCTTTGAGCACGCCACCAATTGCGTCCAACTGAAGATCGATGGCTTCGCGCCCGAGCAGGTCCTCAATGTTAACCGGGCGCAACTGGCTGATACGAACTTCTCCGGAAGCCAGCTGCCCAATGCTCGGGACTGTAACGTACTTTAGGCGCGCCTGCTGGAGGAGTTTGACCACTTCCCCGATGCGGCGAGCCGGGGCGGAGGGCATGGCGATGACCACTTCCTCCAGGCCCAGCTGGTCCTTCTTCCGCAGCAGGTGGTCGAGCGGCCCCACCACGGGAATGCCATGAATCTCCGAACCCCACTTGTGCCGGGCGTCGTCAAAAAAGGCGACCGGGACCAACCCCAGGTCGGGCCGGGCATACAGTTCCCGGACGAGATCGGCCCCGGCGTCGCCGGCGCCAAGCACCGCGATCTTGCGTTCGCGCTGGCAACGATGTTCGCGGCGGGAAAAGTAACGCTCGTTGAAGAGACGCCACGCGGAGCGCATGCCGCCCAGAGCCAGAAACCCAAGCATGCATTGAATCAGGATGACGCCTTTGGGTGGCGAGAATCCGATGTCAAAATAGCGCACACTGAACAGGGAGATGCCGGAGAAAGCCATGGCATAAGCCAGCCGCCGAATTTCCGGGATGCTGAAATATTTGTAGATCCCAAAAAACTGGTGAAAGACCAGAAGCCATAACAACTGCAACGGGATGACCCAATACCCATGCGTTTGCAACTGCCGCAGGTATTCTTGTGGAACAGTGAAATCGAACCGCAACTGGTAAGCCAGCCAGCGGCAGGCAAACAGGATGCCTGCCGCGAGTACGGCCAGGAAGAACCGACGGCAGATACGATTGGATCGTGCAAACTGTTGCCGGAATTCGGGAGGCTTCGGTATTGCCACCCCGGAGCCGTTCCCATTGCCCGCCGGACGTGAGCGGAATGCAGCTGACACAATCGGCTGCTTGTGACTGGAGCAGGAATTCTGTGTTTCAATCAAGGCCATAATGCTAAATGGTGTACCGCAACGCTCAAACGAAACCCGTGCGCCCCATCACCGGCCATGAGGCGCGTTCGTATCCAATCAGCGTGATACTCATTTAGGGTGGCGGCTGCCTTATGGTTTCGCATGATGCCCTCGAGTCCGATATCAATCCGCGATCAGTTTCACACACCGCGACTGCTTGATGAAACGGCTTCACCTGTCTGGGTAACCCACCGCCCCAGCTCATATTCGCCTCGCGCGTTCCGAAGCGAAACTGGAGGGCCTAATCCCAGGGAGAGAATGGCGCAGGGCGTTGATTCAAATCTACGCAGTTTTAGGACCAACCTAACCACTAGTAAGACCTGGCGCCGGGGAGCGAGCGAAACCGACCGGCACGATACCGCTCCGTCTCATACCCAACAGCGACCAAACGGCGCCGAATGATTCGGCCAGTGGAGCAATGGAATGGTTCATCGAGGGGAAAATTACGGCGCAGTGGAAATGAAAGACAATTGGCTTGGCGTCTGGGCTTCAGGTGAGCTGGGCGCGTCTTCCCTTCGCACAGGCTGCAGGTTCTGGCTTCTCCGTTCCCATTCCCAGCAGCAACAACAACGTCTGGACGATGATTTTGGTGTCCTCCCACACGCTGGCAGTCTTGGCGTAGGCGAGGTTGAGTTCAATTTTACGCGGGAGGCAATATTCCACGTAAAACTTCTCCGTATCGACCGCCGTGCGCAGCAACGCTTCCTCGTTGCGAAACTGCAAGGATGCCAGGTCCGTGATTCCCGGCTTGAGGGCCAGAACGGCTTTCTGCTCGTCTGTGTATCGCTCGACGTAGCGGGGCACTTCCGGTCGCGGACCGACGAAACTCATCTCGCCAACCAACACATTCCAGAGCTGCGGCAGTTCATCAATTTTGCATTTCCGCAGGAGGCGGCCTGGCGCAGTGATGCGCGGGTCGCCGTCACGGGTTACACCCAAGCCAAGCTTGTCCGCGTTCACCACCATGGAACGAAACTTGATGATTTCGAACGGCCGACCGGCCTTGCCGATGCGCACCTGCCGAAACAGCACCGGCCCGGGACTCGTCAGTTTGACCGCAAGCGCCACCAGAAGGAGCCACGGGCCGAGGACCAGCAGCCCGGCCGCCGAGAAGAACAGATCAAAAGCGCGTTTGGACATGGCCTCAGGATCCAAAATGCTTCACCGCTGCGACGGGGAGACGCGGAAACATCCAACCTCCCAGACTTGCCCCGAAGGTATTCAACAGGAGGTCGGTCGTGCTGGGGAATCGGGCCGGAATAAAATACTGGGTCGTTTCAATCAGCAGACTCAGGCAGAAGCCGAAGCCAGCCGCGCGAGCCGCGTGCCGTTTCCCACCCCCCCCGGTCCCGAACAACCAGGCCGCCAACGCGCCGACGGGAATGAACATAACAATGTTCAACCCGTTGTCCTGCGGGCAGAAGATGCCCCAGGCCGGACACAATCGCGTGAATGGGATCCACTCAACCTGGCGCCGCACCTCCATGCCCTCGCGTCCGGGATGCCAGGTGAAGCTGAACGGCCAAAAGGTGCCGCACATGATTACCCCCGTGCAGAGGACCAGCAGCAGGAGCGGGGTTCTGGATCCGGGATTAGACATCATTGGTCAGCGGTCGAATGTGAACATCACCTGGCGTGCAAGGCGGCGGTAGGACGGAGATGGTTGGCGATAATTTCTTTGATCGTGTCACATACGCACGTGACCTCGACTTCCGTCATGTCCGGGTAAAGCGGGAGCGTGATCATCTCAGGATAGAGCCGGCTCGCCACGGGGAATTCATCCGGTTGGTAATCATACTTGTCGCGGTAATACGGATGCAGATGTAGCGGCATCCAATGCACACTGGTGGTGATGCCGGCCCGCTTGAGCGCATCAATGACCTCGGCCCGGTTGATCTTGAGCCGGTTCAGTTTGAGCCGGATGGCATAAAGATGCCAGGAGTGGATCCGATCCGGCTGCTGCGTCGGCAGGGTCAATTCCGTCACGTCCGCCAACAAGTGGGAATATAACCCAGCCCATTGCGCACGCTTGCGATGCAGTTCATCAGCCCGGCGCAACTGATGAATTCCAATGGCGGCGGCAATATCCGTAAGGTTGTATTTGAACCCGGGCGCGACAATCTCGTAGTGCCAGGATCCTTCGGCGGTGAATCGATTCCAGGCATTCTTGGAAATCCCGTGCAACGACATGATCCGCATCCTCTCCGCGAAAGCGTCGTCCTGCGTGCAGGCCATCCCGCCTTCGCCGGTGGTGATGCACTTATTGGCGTAGAACGAAAAGCAAGTGATGTCAGCCGACGCCCCAACGGGCTTCCACCCATTAACCGCGTAGTCGAGAGCCGAGCGTCGAGAATCGAAAGTGATTCCTGATCTGGCGCCCGCCATCATCCGGCCTTGGTCAGTTCGAAAGTACGCCGGGCAACAATGCGCGGCGTCCTCAACGATTTTTAAACCAAACTTGCGTGCCAGCGTTTGCACCCCGGTTACGTCCCCCATCTGTCCCCCGTAATGGACCGGCAAAATGGCCACCACCTTGCCGCCGTGCGCGATCACGCGTTCGATCCTCCATTCCGCATCGACGATGTCCATGTTCAAATCTGATTCCCGACAATCCACGAGCAAAGGGGTCGCATTGAAATAGCGGACCACTTCAGCCGTTGCCGCGAAAGTCATGGTGGGCACCACCACCGTGTCCCCGGCTTGCAGGCCGATGGCCTCCAATGCCAGGTGCAGCGCCGCCGTGCATGAATTCAGCGCGACGGCGTGTTTCTGGGCCACATAATCCGCAAACTCCTGCTCGAAGCACTTGGTCCGGGGACCGGTGGTCAGCCAACCGGACTGTAAGCACTCCAGAACCTCGCTGATTTCAGCTGCGGAAAGGCTGGGTCGGTAGAAGGGGATTTGCATGAGTTCGTGCGCGCGGGAACGCCTCCGTAGCAACCAAAAGGCGAAACCGGGAAACTAATGGCGCGCTCGAGCGCCGACGACGGCGGGGCCCGCCGCTTTCTCCCGAGCGGGGGCCGGGGCGAAATCAATGACATAGCGGTTCATTTTTCGGCCCTCCGGAGTTGTGTAGGTGTGCTCGAGTTTCCAGTCCAAAGCCCGGTAAAAGTTGTTCACCTGGTCGTTATGCTCGGCATCCGTCGTCAGATAGCAACCCGTCGCTCCGCGCCGTCGCGCCTCTTCCATCCAACGTAACGTCAAGGTGCTCCCCACACCGCAGCCTTGCGCCGCCGGTCGGACGGCAACCGAACTCAGGAGGGCGCGGATGGGGCCCGGCGGGCTTTCCCCCCGATAAGTGAGTGCGCGAAAGATCCGCGGCGCTTCCGATGGTCGTCGGCAGACGGATCGCAGACTTGCCAGGCCGAAAGCCCACCAGCGGCGTTTGAGCAGTCGCCTGAAATAATCACGAGGCTCGAGCGGGCCCACGACGACACCCAGGATTTCCCCGTCGTTGTCCAGCGCCACATAAGCGAGCCCTTGCGGATCGGATAGAAAGGATTTGTAAAACTCGCGCAGAAACCGAGGGCCAAGGAAACAAAGAAAAAAGCTGGGAAACGCATCCAGGTGGAGGCGCACCACTTTGTCCAACTGTTCGGGTGCCAAGGGCTGGGTTTTCATCGAAGAACTAACCGCTGCGACCCCGCTGGAACTGCGACAGCATTTGCGGGACGGGGGCGGCGACCTCTGACCCAATCAGGCTGGCCATTCGTTGCGTACCGATGGCAAATGACAAGTGCCGCAGGTAATAGTCGCGCCCGCGGCGGCCCATCGCCTTGAGCTCGTCTTCCGACAGACCAGCCAGGCACGTGATGGCCTGCGCGAGCGCTTCCGGCGACTCGGCCCGACACGCAATGCCTCCGCCACTCCATTCAACCAAGCGCGACGCTTCCCCTTCCACCGCGCACAAGACGGGAATGCCGCTGGCCAGGTATGCCTGGGTCTTCTGCGGTATGCCGACTTCGGAAAGCGGGTCGCTTTTCAAATGCACCAGCAGCACGCTGGCAAACTGCAAAACCTCCGGAAGCCGATCCAAAGAAAGCCGGGGCACGAAAGTCACATTCCGGATCGCCAGCCCGGCGGTTAATTCCTTCAAATGAACCTCCTGCGTGCCATGACCCACAAAGACGAGGCGCACGGAGGCGAGGGTATCGGCCAGCAGCTTCGCCGCATGGACCACAGAATCCAGAGCCTGCAACTCGCCGAGATTGCCGGCGTAAACAACGTTGAAAGTGCCTGCCAAATTGTAGGTATCGTTGGCCCTTGGGGAGCCTATCGCCTGCTCATGACTGGGGTCACACCAATTGTAAACTACCGTAACCTGGGCCGCTTTGGCGCCCCGCTTGACCAATCGGGACTTATAGCCCTCCGACAACACCACGATATGCCTTGCTCTCCGGTATGCATAGGAGCAGCACCAAGATAAAACGTTTTGCGCCCACTTGTTCCGGAGCATGCCCGAACCCATGACGCTTTCCGGCCACAGGTCTTGGACATCCATTATGAACGGCATCCCCCAGAGCCATTTCAATAGAATTGCCGGGAGGCAGAGGGTCATCGGCCCCAAGAATACAAGCGCTAAATCCGCCTTTCTAAGCAGGAACGGTCCCAACACCATCATGCTGAGCGCGAGTGAACCATAGCAAAGGACACGGCGAATCGCGGACCGATCGTGGCTGGGATAGACAGGGACACGGATAACTTCAACGCCGTCCATTAGCTCGCGTTGCCAAAGCTTGGTGCGATAACCCGGATAAATCTTGCCGCCGGGATAGTTGGGAAATCCGGTCACGACCTGAACTTCGTGTCCAAACTTCTCCAATTCCTTGGCAAATCTTAATCCGGTGAGGAGATTCGGTTCCGGTTGAAACAGCTGGGTTATAAACAATAATCGCACAAAGACGTGGTTGGGTGACGGAGGAGTGCAATCCACCCCTTGGTTTCCCATGCAGTGGTCGATAAGATCCGCCTACACCTTGTGATTCCTGCCCAGGAATTCATTGGCGAGGCAGGATTCCCTGATTCGCGCCAATATTCAGATCACTCGGCAGGCAGGGTCGTCGGACCCTGCGCACGCATTGGTTTCCGCCGGTCCATTGGAATCCAATCTCAGCTCAGCTCCCACGAACTCGTGCGGGCTGCGACAAGTTCCTTGGCCCAGCCGCCTTCGAACGTAACCAGCGATTCTGACAACCGAATCGAAATTAGCCGGGATCACGTCACGCATCGGCACCTCAATGCCGAAATGACCATGAATGAACTCCACCAATTCCGTAATGCCGATGGAATCCAAGACCCCCTCCGCGATTAGGGAGGCGTCGTCGGTCAGGTCGCCACATCCCTCCTCGAATAGAATATTTCTGGCGAGAAAATCACGGAGTTCTGATTCAATTTGAGTGTTCATAAGTTTTCAGGTTTCTTGGCCGGAATCAGCTTTCCGTTCGGACCGGTCACCCCGACCTGCTGGAATTGCGCCTCCCCGGCTATGTCGACGCCTTGGGATGCAGGTCGATGCGAACTGAGACCAGGCCTTCCGAATCGGGGCCGGATGCACTCTCGAACCCCAACATGCCGTAGAGGTACCGGGCGCGAAGATTCTCCGAGTGCATGGCGGTTACCACTTCCGACCAACCTCGGGACCGGCATTCCGTTAAGGCGGCCCGGATCAAATCCGGGGCGACCCCCTTGCCCCCCATCTCAGGATCCACCGCCAGATATGCCAAGCAAGCGCGTTGCACGGGAGCGCCAGCCGGCATGACCCGGGCACTAAGCAACTCCTTGAGCCGGTGTTTAAACCGCGGATGAAAAACCAGCGTCGGATGAGCCACCAGCCCCAGCAGGGCTTGGGGCCAATTGGACCGCAAGGCCACGTAGTACGAACCGTGATTCACCGCGATGTAACCCGCGATGCCGGACGGGCCTTCCGCCGCCAGCATGAATGCCTCGCTGGCAGTGCAATACCAGAAGAAAAGTCGTTTCAGGAATCTGCGTCCCAGCAATAACAGGTAATTCGTGTTCGTGGTGAATGCGCGGTAATGCAATTCCATCAATTGCGGCACATCCGTCGCGGTCGCTCGCCGAATAGGTAAGCTCATTTTAGCTCCACTCCCCGATCATGTCCCAAATCAAGCATTCATTGCGGGGGCCGGGTCGGTTGCTGCAAACGGGCAAAAACCAGGGGCTGGTCACGGGAACTCGATGCCGGCTCAACGCGGCGGCTTGGCTTCACCGGGAACGGCTTCGTCGTCCACGGGCAGTGCGGACGACAGACCCAGCGAGTGTTGCAGCGCGTGTTCGGCCAGGATGAGCCGCGGGTTTTTTCCGATCCATTTTGCGGCGGCGCTTAACAGGAGCAGACTGGCCCGACAGTCGAAAACGCGAAGCAACGGGTGGAAACAAAAGACTCTCCGGATCGGAACGGCCTGGAATCCCAATTTAACCTTGAACCGGTGCAATCCGGGAGTGTTCGCAGCGGGATCGACCGAACTCGTGCCGGCCGAGACGATCCGGAATTCTCTTTCCGCCAGGTAGTGAGACAAGATATGAAACAACAGCGCGTCATTCGGGCGAAGCCCCAGGGAAGCGTCGGTTGAAAAGCGCACGCGCACTTCCACCCAATCGTCCACCTCGATCAGCCCCGCAAATGCCGCCAGTTCGTTTTCTCTCCATGCCCCAAAGAAGCGGTTGCCGCAGAGGGTCGCCGGCGAGCCTAGATAGCTCCGGAAGTGCGCGCCGGTAACATTTGTCCAGCCGTGCCGCCGCCCGGTGTCAATGAAGGCGCGCTCACCAAACCGCATCACTTCCTCCAGTTTGACGGGGCGGATTTGAAACTCGCGCAAACCCCGCTTCACGTTTCCCTGGACCCGATGTTCGAGTGCTTTCAAGTTGTAGTGCGAGTCCGAGCAAACGTAGACCAAAGCATCGGCGGGCCGCGCTGGCGTCGGCTCTAACAGATAGGTGAGGAGCGGAGCACGGCGCTTCCAAAAAAGATCTGTCAACTCCTTCGGTCCGGGTGGATGGACGGCGAAAATCGGGAAGCGCATCAACGCTCCGACTTCATACTGAAGCCACCAGGTGCTGGCAGATCCAGGGTAAATGCGCAAACCGGAGCCCGCATGGCCGCGGGCATAATCGGCCAGCGATGGCGATCTGCTGGCGAACGCGTCCGCAGACAGCCGACTGGCATTCAAGGTGTTAACGAATTCGCCGAGGTTGTTCACACGCCGGTTTTTAACTTATGGTCCAGCCGTTTGCACTTCTGGCCGATTCCGGTCGCCGGCTCCCGAAACGAACTGGCTCGGGTGCTTCCTGCCCCTTGCGCCTCGGGCGAACCTTTCGCGGAATCAGCAGCCGCAATTTCAAGCCGCAATTTCAAGTTGCATTTCCGTCGGGCTCTTCATACATATATCGCTGTAAGCCAAATGCATTATAAAAGTAAGTCATGCTAAATCCGCTGATTCTTAAGAACACTGATTTCACCAATTTATGGAACGCGCCGGAATTGTATTTCGGCGTCAAACGGTTCGTTGTTGCCCACGGAAAGGGGTTCACGCTGAACAGCCGCCTCGAATGAAATGTCATGACGGGCTCAGCGGCTTTTTAACGGGATTGCTGCTGTTATGTGCGAGTGCCAACACCGGTTCTGCGGTGGGGTTGTTTTCTTGCCCGGTCTATCTTGCCTGGGATAGCAGCACGGATGCCCGAGTGACCGGCTATGCGCTCTACTTCGGCCTGACGAACGCCGCCGTCACCAATCGTCTGGATGTCGGGGGGGTGCACTCCGTCACGCTTACCAACCTGTACGCGGGGTCGAATTATTTCTTCTCTTTGGTGACGTATGATGCGGCGGGCAGCGAGAGTGCTCCCGCCACGGTTGGGCCGTTCAGCCCGCCGGCGTTGACCAGGCTTCGGGCAACCAAGCTGGCTGATGGCTCCATGTCCTTGCGATTTCGCAGCGCGCCGGGTTCAATTTGTCGGGTTGAGTACGCCCCAGCTTTTCCCGCCCCGCAGTGGTGGCGAACCCTGGTCACCACCAATGCGGATGCCAACGGCAACGTGGTAATTCTCGATCCACCAAAGGATTCATCGCCCACGCGGTTTTATCGAGTGGCGCGTCCCGTTCCTGTCCCCAAGGAAGAACCCAAACGCAATCCGGTTCTCAGTCCTGAACTGTAAGCCGGACCGGTCCGCCTTTAGCCGCCCTTAACCGGCTACCTGGAACGACCTGTTCAAGTTAGGCATACATTTTCATGGGCACTTGGTCTACCAGGACGACGCGGTTCGAGTTACACCGTCGCGCTGCCAGAGCGGGTCGAAAGCGCGCACGCCCACTATGGAGTCTTGCGTTAAGGATGCGCCAGCTTGACTCCAGAATCCTCCGGCGGCACCCGGCGCAACCAAATTTCCCGCCACAAGTGATAAACATCACGCGAACAGCCGCCCAGGATGGAGTGCCCATCGCAAGTCACTTCGTCCAGAATAACCGTGTGCTTGAATTCGTGCATTTCGCCGGTCGTCTCGAGAATCGCACGGTCCACCCGGCTCTTGACGGCGTACCGTCGGCCGCAAAAGGGCAGCATGTCGGGCGTGAATCCAAGCCCCCGGTTTCGTCCCCGGCGATCCAGCGTCATGGCGATTTCCCGTGGGGTCTTTACTTCCACCCACTCCCCGGCCTGTAGTTCGAGCGCCTCGTGCGGCGTAGGGCTTGAATTGCCGACCGGTTGCACGGAGCGGCGTCCCAGAAGCTTGGTCTTGAGCTTGACCACAAACGGAACCCAGACGAACTGGACTGCCTTGCGGAAATCGACGTTTCGGGCACAGAACTCCGCCGTGCAGCGTCGGAAGCTGATGGGAAAAAGATACCGGGTTGCCTTGCCCAATTGCGTTGACTGGCAAAGGTAACGCCCGTCACTGTTCCTGGTTTTCAACGGGTACGCGGTCGGAGACTGCGACGGTGGGCGGGAATACTCAACTGGTGGTCGTTCTTCCATCGGCTCGAGCCACGCTCGCTTCCACAGCAGGGGGCAGTGTCGCTGACAGCCGTCATGGGCGGCGCCATCGCATCGCACGCCTGTCAGCAGAACTGTATCCGGCAGTAATCGAGCGCCGTACCCTTCCACGCATGTTTTCTCCAGGCGGCGAAACACCCGGAATTCCCGCCCGCAGAACGGAACCATTTCCGGCATGAAGGGCAAAGACTCAAGAGTGCCCTCCTCATCCAGTGTCGCGGTAATCTCGGTGAAGCTGCGCACGCGGACACGATGTCCGGGATACAGTTCGTTCCCCGTCCTTCCCCCCCCGGGCGCTTGTGATGTTTGCAGTCGATTCATTTCTCTGCCGTGCGTCACGCTTTATGCCAAACGGTCCGATTAACGTAGTCCGTGTAGCTCAAGATAATCCGCACCACTTTCTCCGAGACATTCGGCACGTTGTAGTCCTCGACCATCCGCAGTGTGCGCCGGGCGTTTCGACCCTGAGTTTCGAGCAGGGCCAGACCCGCCTTCACCCGGGCCAGATTCATGCCGGTCAGCATCACCGCCGCCTCTTCCATGCCCTCGGGTCGTTCATGGGCATCGCGGATGTTGAGTGCGGGGAAATTCAAGATGGATGACTCCTCGCTGATGGTGCCGCTGTCTGAGAGAACCGCGCGGGCATGAATTTGCAACTTGACGTAATCACACAGTCCGAGCGGCTTGAGCAACTCGACCCGTGGATCCAGCACCACCTTTTCCGCCTCGAAACGTTTCCGAGTGCGCGGATGGGTGGAGACAATAACCCGCAGGTCGTAATCGCCCGCCAGACCATTCAGCAGCTCCACCAACCCGGTAAAATGTCGCGGGCAATCCAAGTTTTCCTCGCGGTGCGCGCTTACCACGAAGTAGCCGTATTCCTTCAACCTCAAGCGTGCCAGCACTGGGGAGGTTTCGATTTTCGGCAGGTAATGGTGCAGCACCTCATACATGGGGCTGCCCGTTTTGATGATGCGGTCCGGCGGCAGCCCTTCGCGCAAAAGATACTCCCGCGAGATGTGGCTGTACGGAAGGTTGATGTCGGCAAGGTGGTCAATAATCCTCCGGTTGATTTCCTCCGGGACGCGCTGATCAAAACAGCGGTTCCCGGCTTCCATGTGGAAAACGGGCACCCTGCGCCGCTTAGCAGCGTAGGCCGCGAGGCAACTGTTCGTATCCCCCAACACCAGCAGGGCCTCGGGGGCGATTTTTCCAATCAAGGCATCCGATCGGGCGATGATGTTCCCAACCGTCTCCGCGGGACTCGCCCCGGCGGCTTCCAAAAAATGCTCCGGTTTGCGAATCTCCAGATCTTCAAAAAAGATCTGATTCAGTTCGTAATCATAATTCTGGCCGGTATGCACCAGCACGTGCTCGACGTGCCGGTCCAAGGCGGCGATCACGCGGGAAAGCCGGATGATCTCCGGCCGGGTACCAACAATCGTGAGGACTTTCATAGCGGAAGTCTAAAGTCAGAATTCATAGCACCGGGAGAAAGCTGGTGTCGGGCTGCAATGGATCGAAGACTTCGCTTGCCCAAAAAAGCACCACCGTCTCGGTGTTCCCCACATTTTCAACCGAATGTGTGTAACCGGGAGGAATGTCCACCACCCGAAAGTCCCTTCCCGAAACCCGATGCTCAATCACCGCCGGCCTCTGACCTTCGCCGCCTGGTTGGATTGCGCGTAGCCGGATGACCGCTTCCCCCTCCACCACCAGAAATTTTTCCGTTTTGGTATGGTGATAATGGTTGCCCCGAGTAATGCCCGGCTTGGTGCGCGAGACAAAAATCTGACCGAAATGCTCCGACTTCATGAACTCCGCCAGACAGCCCCGGTTGTCGGTCTTGAGGTCCAGGCTGTAAGCAAGGTCCGAGGCCTCCAGATAGCTCAGGTAGGTCGCATACAAACCGCGGGTGAATTCATCCGCGAACGAAGGCAGCCTGAGGCTTTGCCGTGACTGCCGGAACGATTGGATCTTTGCGGCTAAAGCCCCCAGCGTGATCTTGACCGAACGCGCAACCTGGCGGTACGAAGAAAGTTCGGGGGCGGACTTTTCATCGAGGACCGCCGCAAAGGCGGCGACCACGTCGTCGATGTAAACCAGTTCGAGTTCCTTATTCGGATCGGAAATCGCAATGGGCAGGTCGTGAGCAATATTATGGCAAAACGTGGCGGTCACGGAGTTGTAATTGGGCCGGCACCATTTCCCGAAGACATTTTTGAGCCGGAAAATCACGCAGCGTCCTCCGGTTTTCTGCGACCAGACCTGCAATACCTGCTCCGCCTCCCGCTTGCTGACCCCGTAGGGATTATCCAGCTCAGCTTGAATCGAAGACGACAGGACAATGGTGGGTTTGCGGCCAAGCCGCTGGAGCGAGGTGCACAGCGTTTCGGTGAAACCCGCGTTGCCGGTTTGGAACTCGCCGGGGTCCTGGGGCCGATTGACTCCGGCCAGGTGGTAAATGATATCGGCCTCCGTCAACGCTCGGTCGAGTTCCTCGGCTGTGTTCCCGAGGTCAAACCCAACGACGCGGACATCTGGTCTGCGGCCAAACGCTTCCATCAGGTGCTTGCCGATAAACCCCGCCGAGCCCGTGACGAGAATGGTTTGCATGGCACTAAGGACTACGAGACGGCGGGCTGCGGACTGCAGACTTCAGCTTTTAGACTTTGGACCTTCACCTTTGGACTGCGTTCCGTTCGTCGCCGCGCCATCGCTTGCCGCATCTCGGGCAGCGTGAGCAGCAAGTCCATCATCTGCTCGAGGTTCAATCGCCGGGCGTTATTCGAGTGGTAGTCCTCGATTTCGGCCAGTTTGGGAGTGCCTTCCGAGAAATAGACATTGTAGTTCAGGTCGCGGTTGTCGGCCGGTACCCGAAAGTGATCCCCCATGTCCTCGGCTTTCGCTGCCTCCTCCCGGGTGAGCAGTGTCTCATACGACTTCTCGCCATGACGGGTGCCGATGACTTTGATCGGGTTGTCCGCTTTTAGCAACCGTTTCACCGCCTCCGCCAGCAGGCCGATCGTCGCCGCGGGTGCTTTCTGCACAAACCGATCGCCCGGCCTCGCGTTTTTGAACGCGAACAACACCAGGTCAACCGCGGCCTCGAGGTTCATCATGAACCGGGTCATCTCCGGGTCGGTAACCGTCAGCGGTTGCCCGGCTTCGATCTGTTGAATAAACAAGGGGATGACCGAGCCGCGGGAGGCCATCACATTGCCATACCGCGTTCCGCAAAACACCAACCCCATTTCGGCGGCAACGCGGGACCGGGCGATCATCACCTTTTCCATCATGCCTTTGGACATCCCCATCGCATTGATCGGGTACGCAGCCTTGTCGGTGCTGAGGACCACCACGCACTTAACTCTGGCCTGCAAGGCGGCGTGGAGCGTGTTATCCGCGCCGACCACGTTGGTGCGGATGGCTTCCATGGGATAAAACTCACATGAGGGCACCTGCTTCAATGCTGCGGCATGAAAGACATAGTCCACACCCTCCATCGCCTCCTGGAGGCCGTCCAATTGGCGGACGTCACCGATATAAAACTTCAGCTTCGGGTCGCGATACTGCTGTCGCATGTCATCCTGTTTCTTTTCATCCCTGGAGAAAACGCGGATTTGCTTGATGTCGGTTTTGAGAAAACGCCGCAGGACGGCATTGCCGAAACTGCCCGTGCCTCCAGTAATGAGAAGAGTTTTGCTCGTAAACATGATTTGCCTCCGCTGTAATTATTCAATCGTCAATCGCTTCGTTGCTAACGAACAGCTCGGCTCGCCGGCACTGACGCTTCGTCCCGCCGCATCGCTCCAAAGACGGAGCAGTCGGCCAAAAACGACATCGGTAGTGTAAGCTCGCTTCACCTTGGCCTCGGCGCGCCGGCCCAAGGTCGCGCGCAATTGGGGGTCCGAAAGGAGTTGGCGGAGTGCGACAGCCAAAGCTGCTGTATTGCGAGGATTGATTACCAACCCGCAAGGCTCATCGCCATCGGCATCCAGCATCTCCGCCACCGCCCCAACCCGCGTGCTGATGATCGCCTTGCCGGCCGCCATGGCTTCCAGAATTACGTTGGGAAAACCTTCGGTGTAGGTGGGCAGTACAAAGATCTCGGCGCCCTGCATCAGCCGCGAGGCGCCTTCTGGTGGCAGATCACCGAGGAACTCGACCCTGCTCTCCGGCCCGACCATTTCAAGCAACTTCCCTTGGTAGCTCGCGCTCCCCAGCCCTGCCAACCGCAGACGCCAGCCCATCGGACGCAGTTCCCGCCAAGCCTCCATTAACTCTTTCATACCTTTGGTTGGAACCACATAGCCTAAGTAGAGCACGCTCGGCTGACCTGGCGAATCCCGATCGACTTTCGTTGAAGTCGCCGCAATCGCGTTGGGCAGTCGCACTACCCGCTCAGCAGGAAGAAAGCGCTTCAGGGCTTCCTCAGAGCCTTTGTCCAGAACCACAACCTGACCGGCCAGTTGGAGTGCCCCTCGGAGTCCCCACCACTCCCATCCTTTCCGTGCCATGACCTCTGGCAATCGGCCCATTCGAAGGTGGTAAATAGTACGGACCCCACCTACCGCCGCCAGGGCGAGCATTGCTGTATCCCAAGGCCCGCGCAATCGGGCGGAGGTGTTCAAGTGAAGGACATGAGGGCGGAACACGACCATCTGAACCAGAGTCCTCCAGGCATCCCGCACGCCCTGCAACACTCCGCCCACGACCCGCCTCCAAATCCTCATATCCTCAATCGTGCGCCAGCGCGGCGAGATATCCACCGACCGCACGGCTACCGCGGGCTTGGTGGCCAGCCAGTCCAGCACCAAGACCGTCCAGCGCCCAATCCCGCCACTGGGCGGCGGCAGAGGCGATACAAGTAGCACTCGAAGCGGGATGCGGCTATGACGTGCCGGCGCAATCATTTGGTTTCAAGTTCTCCTATCTGCCACCATCCTAATTATACACGCGCCAATCGTTGTTCAGGCGGCTCAAATACCGCCCTATAGTGAACCATCCCATCAAGCTTCCGTCCGGAAAGCAAGGCGTTGGCGGCCAAACCCGGCTGGCCAATATCAGGCTGTACGCCGGGCTTCGAAATTCAATAGAAGTCATCGCCTCCCTTGCTGGCGGCGACCAATTACTTGTCTCATAAACCCAGCCAGTGGCTCCACCCAATTTCGATAATCAAGACTCACCTGTGCTCTCTGCCGGGCGCTTGCGCGCATGGCCCTCCGCTGCTCCCGAGACAGTGCCAACGCGCGCCGCAACCCCGACGCAAACGCTTCAGGCGAGCAATCCTTAACGACCAATCCTTCCTGTCCGTCCCGCACATATAATCTCATGTCCCCAGTCAGATTGCAGATTACGGGGACGCCCATCGCTAGACTCTCGACCAATTTGGTTGGGAAGCCCGCGTGGGCGAAGCGCTGGTCAGGGCGCAAGATAATGGAGAAGTCTGCTTGGGCCAAATGACTTAGGGCCTCTTGATGTGGCAATGACCCAGTAAAACAGAGGTGATCACGCATCCTCTCCAACAACTCAGCGTCTTTCCCCAAATTCAGAGCAATTTCACTTTTCGAAGGGCCTACTATCGCCAGCTCGCACTTGCGAGCACTCGCTTCCAGCCGGGCCAGTCCGCGAATCGCGTTTACTAACAGATCCTTCCTCGCAGCACTGCCAACAAAGGCGAGACGTAGCGGTCCTGCTGGTGCTCGATCTGTCTCAGTGCATCTCCAGCAACTGGCGCGCGTGTCTACCAGTGCCGGGACGCGGACGGTAGGTCTGCCGTCACGACGAAAAAATCCCTCTAGGAAGCTGCTTATGGCACACACGCCGTCAGCCCGGGCACGCATGTATCGTCTTCCCAGTTCCAAATCCAAAGCAAAAGGTCCGAAGGGTCCGCCTAGAACATGGCGTCGATCATACCATTCGACAACGTCGCCGATCATGGCAATGCGGTGGTGCGAACAGAAGCGTCGCAGCTGAACGAGCAATAGGTAGCTGGGTTGATAGGCTATGACGGCAACGGCCCCAGTATGCCACAGACGCTTCAAGCGTCCTATAGCACTCAGCCCGCTCAAATGAGTGTGCCAGAGCCGCCAGAGTCTTCTGGCGGGGGATGTCCCAGCATTTCCCGCTGGGTAATACTCGAAGCCGTCATATTCGAATCCTCCATTTGGGAAACTATGTTGCGATTCACCGGCAACTTCAGATCCTAAGAACACTGCCTTAAATCCGCCATCTCGCAGACAATTGCCAATCCCACGCACCCTTTGCCCGCCCGCATTCCCATCAGGAAAGCGAAATGCGCCAACGTAGTAGATCGTACTGCCATCGCAGGGCCTCATAAACAAACTCATCCCTTCGGCTGCTTAAAGCTTGGTTGCGATTGCTCTCGAACCTGGAAACCTGGCTATCATTGCTTCACCCCCACAATCTTATCCACATGGCATATTCCAATTCGCAGCGCCTCCAGTTTTGCCCCAAGAAAAGAATCTCCTCTTGAGCCTCAATGCGAGAAATTGTAAAAGGAGAGAAGATGCTGAAAACTTTTGGTAGCGATCAAGGAAGCGCACACACTGGGGTTTGCTGTTCATAACAGAAATGAGAATCGCTATTATCTCGATACACTTTCTGGAAACGACGATCCCACTCGCGCGACATCTTGCTCAGATTCCAGGAGTGACGGTCCAATTGATCAGCGCTTTGCCGTTGGTAGACCGAAACAGTTTCGTCCTGGATTTCACAGCAGTTGAACCTCGGATAGGATTTAACAACAACTTGCTTGCAGAGGTAGCCAACCCGAGGCTGCTTTCGTATATGTCTTTGTTTTCCATGCAGACATTCTTTTTTAGCGGCGGACGTCAAAACATTCTGCGCGACATCCGCTTGGCTTGGGAACTTTCATCGCATCTCCGGAAGCAACGCTTCGACGTTGTGCACTTCATCGGTTCAAACCCTTTTTTCATTTTCCTCCACTTGATGTTAAGATCGAAAGTAAACGTCCATTCCTTACATGAGGTAACCGGGCACGACGGAACTCTTACCTTGAGGAATCGAGCACTGCTTTCACTCATTATACTCAGGCGACGGTTGCACCTTATACTGTTTTCGCGGGCTTCCTACGAAAGGTTTCAGGCGTTTACCCGCCGGTTCACAATTAAATCCTCCTCGGAGAATCGATCGACCGTCATTCCATTTGGCGTGTTTGAAACGTATCGATTCTTTCAACACGCTGATCCTATCCGCCAACAAAAACAGATTCTCTTCCTCGGTCGCATTTCGCCCTACAAGGGAGTGGCCTATCTGATCGAGGCTTTCAAGATAGTCGTTAAAAGTGTTCCGGATGCTCGGCTAGTCATTGCAGGGCATGGAAGAGTTAACTCCTGCGTGGAGGGTTATGATATTCAAATTCATAATAAAGTCCTGTCGAATGACGAAATTGTTCATTTAAACCAAATCTCGACTGTTGTCGTCTGCCCATATCTTTCAGCCTCCCAAAGCGGCATTCCCATGGTGGCCTTCTTGTATAACAACCCTGTCGTTGCAACAGATGTTGGCGCCCTTCCAGAGGTTGTGGAGCATGGAAGAAGTGGACTGATTGTGCCCCGAGCGGACTCACGCGCACTGGCTGAGGCCCTCATTGAATTACTCACAAATCCCACCATGTTGGCCGACATGAGGAGTTACATCGCACATAAGTACGCGCACGGGGCTGGTGAATTCGCGTGGGATGCAATAGCCGAACAAACTCTTCGTGTATATCGCTCATCACTCAACCTGGCCTGAACCGAACCTTATCCTGTTGCCTTTAGCCGTTCCTGGAATATACCCAATATGCCAGCCATCATTGCACAATATCGTTCATAGTAGGCTCGACTGAAGACTGCGCATCTTTTGCGATCGAAAGTCCGCAGACTTTCGAACACCACATTAGGGCTAACGATTGAGGGAATCTTGCTGAGTGCTGAGCATCGGTTTTTGAGAAATCCCGCTTCTTCCAACAAGTGAAAAATCTTGCTCGACTTCTCATTCGTGAGAATTCGAAGGTGGGTTATCCCGTAATTGTCAAAACTGAAGAACGGAACGCTATTGTGCAACGCAACAACGATAGGATGCATGTTATGACCCACATATCCGCTAGAGTGTCTGATTAACCCGTACCAGTCCATTGGGTCGAGTGGGACATCAATCGTCTTTTCCAGCCGATGCTCAAATCGCACTCCCTTGGGCATGGCCAAAGCAACACACTGGGTTCGGTCGTTTTTCGCGAGTTCCTCAAAAGTCTTCATCCACTCTGGGCTCACGTTGCTCCGGGAGAAGCTTATTAATACATACTTTTCACTTAATCCGAACTTGGTTAACAAATCCTTTTTGCTTTGCCGCTCCGGAACGTTGTAATTAAAGGCAAACACTGGGTCCGGAGTAACGACCGGATTTATCTTACCGCTTGTGATAAACCGAACCATATCGGCGGTCCAGTTATCTCTTACGGATAAATAGGCAAACCGACGAAGGTCTTGCTCCATTAGTCTTCGGGTGCGGCGGGGAATAAGGCGGTACTGCGTGTTCTGCGAGGACGCTGACATAAGCGCCAGTGGTAAAGGAGACGGGACTCTGTCGACGAATCGCCCCCAGAATGGATTAGGGTACTCACAGTCTCTTCCGACCTTTGCCAACGCTATTCCGCTTGGCGCTGGAAACCTGATGCGGCTCAATAGCGGTGTTTGCTTTAACACCGCATCACTGCCAATTATGACAGCTTCAATATTGTCCTCTTGGATGACCGCAGCAATATCATCATCATTCGAGCACAAGCGCGTCGTCGGCAGGTGCTTTGTTGCGAAATTGCGATGCGTTTGCGCCTGGATTTCAGGGACTCGTGCCCACAATTGCCTCTCCAGATCCTTAGGCATCCAGTTTATGACGATGGGATTACAACCCATGTTTCGGAGATAACTAACGGTCGACAAGGCCTGCAGGTTCGCTCCAAAGTTACAAACCGAGTGATACGTAAGTAAGCCGATCCTCATTGGTTTTAGACGTCATCAAGCAGTTGCCAGAACCGTTCCATGCGCATTGTATCAATCACCGCTCTTTGCGAACCGCGAGAAATACACAGTGGGTTTGTAGATCAAGTTCCTATAGCATCGGTTCAATAACCACCGGAATGTCAATGTGCTCCGCTCGGTCCTTCTGCATTCAGCAACCTCCTCTTCGAATCCATTAGAGTACTCCTCAAGCTGGGCCGGCCAGACCTTCTCCATAACATACCGGTGCAATTTCAAGTCTTCCGCATTCGTAAGTTCGAATAAGCGTCGCCTCGAACTGTCGGAAAGTATTTCACACGCGAGGCTGGTAGGGGGAGCGGATCGAAAATACGGGTCGGCAAGGACAAAGTTGCTGATTCTGGCAGCCTTGGATTCAGGCTTCATATATCGAGGGTAGTGGAGGCAAAGATGTGGATCTTTGATGGCACGCCTCAGCATAACCATCGATTCGGGGTACTGTTCTGTAACAGCAACGAAGAAAAGTTTTCGTTTCACGATCTCGATGGCCTTTTCTGCATCCGCACATCCAGCCAAAAAGTTACATTGCCGGTTCTGATGTCGCGTCTGTGAAGTCCATTCCATGATCGAAAGATTCAAGCCCAATTTGGATATGTGGTAGTCATAATGAGCCGCAGCTCGTTCAACCGGCTCCCGGAGAATCGTGTAGTATCGCACCTCTGGACACGCCTCTTCCAAATCCGTATACGGACGAACAAAGTGTCCTGCGATGCTTTTTAGGCCGGGATATAGCCACCTTAGCTTTCGAAATCCGCTCGCATCCAAGAGGGAATATCGATTCCACGGAACGTAATCACAATGACCCAGTCCGTATTCCCTGCGCATGAGCCGTGCGATTGTCTTTCCTCCTGACTTCTCGATATGTATCAGCGCGAGCATCTGCCTGCTTCAGTATTCCCGACGGGGAGACCACTTGCGTAACGATCCCGGTCTATGATCTCGATGAAAGGGATTCCCGATGAGTACAATTCGTTCGTCGATAGCGACTACAATTCCCCAAAAAGCCATGAGGTAACTGAAGTAAGTAGCGTAAAGCACCAGATGGCTCGATAGCGAGAGCGTGAAAAGAATTGCGTACGAAGCAGCCAAAGCTGGCGCAAACTCGGACCCCTGCCTTATCAACCGCCAGTTCAGGCGCAACAAGCACAGGTGAAAAAGAACGTAAAGGAGAAACCCGGGCACTCCATAGTCGAACAGAACCTCCTGCCAATCGTTGTGAGCTGACGCCGCGTACCTACCAATCTTGCTCATCTCGGACTTTACAGCATCGTGGCCGTGCCCAAAAAACCACTTGTCTGGTGGAGACTCTGCCTGCAGTGAAAGA